>NZ_OSDX01000027.1:0-67693 GCF_900382755.1 Vibrio sp. Evd11 | reverse complement strand
GTTTTTTCTCACTATCCTAAGTCTAGATTGCTAAGGAGGGAGTGGATTCCATACATCAATTTAGAGATATTACGTAATTTACGTTTGCTGATGCTGTTTGTTATACATTTTATAATGTGAACTTTGAAGATTTAGTCACATATGCGTTAACGATGTTAAACAGTGACAAGTTGCTTTTTCAAGCTTCCCATTCACTAATTGAATATGCCACTGTTATGTATTTACTTAGATGGTTGTTTTTTTGCGCTGTATACGATCCCACTCAGTTTTGAGCATTACTTTTGTGTGGTATTTTAAATCGTCGATTAGATTTTCAATTATCTTTACATCGCCATCTATAATTCGACGTTCCTCTCGCTTAGACGTAAGCTGATAAATCTCATCTATAAGTTTTCTAACCTTATAATCTGGTTCAGAAGAAGAAATAGTAGGCTTGAGCATGAGAGAAAGTTTTGTCTGAATAGTTAAACATTCACCCTTCAAAGTGTTGTATTGCATGAAATGGTTTTTATATAATTCAAAGCTATCCACAGCGTCAATACGTCTATGAATCAGAGAAACATATTCATCATCTTGTTTCTTTATATTAATTAGCCGAGCACGTTCTACTAAAGAATCTGACTCATTGACTTTTCGATTGTATTCCTGATTATACTTGGAAAGTAAAGTTTGTACTTTTTTTAGTTCTTTGTAAGCATCGAAGAACGGTTTTTCAGTAGAATGAAAATGGCATAACGTCAAAATCACTTTGACATACTCAGTTACATTGTCTCGAAAGTCATTTATCCACTGTTGCCTAAAGCCATCAATAGTTAATTTATGGTGTTCTTTGTGTTCACCTAACGCTAGTTTAGATTGAGTATTTAGCTGTTCTAAATGTTGAGTTAGTTGAGATGTGATTTGTTCACGATGCTGGTCACTATTCGTCTTATTTGTGTGCTTGTGTAACTCTATTTGTTGTTCCAAGTTGGCTTTCAATGCATCAACTTGGGTTTTACTTTCATTCTGAAGAGTCCTAGTTAGAACCTCTCTTGTAACCCATACTGAGATTCCAATAGATCCTACGATACTCATAAATACTGCAAAAAAGTTTACCCATATTGGATAAACGTCTCTTTGCATACTTAAAGAAAGATCAACGTCACGATGTTCAAGCGAAGAAAGTTCTTCTTGTTGCTCCTTTAATAAATCTGAGAATGCTTTATTGCTTTGGTGTGTTTTGGATATCGCCGATGAAGCATGTAACAAAGCTGAAGTAATCTCTTGTTCAAGTAAGTCGTTTTTTTTGGCTAGTGAATCAAATTCATTTGATAAGTCCGTCAATTGGCTTTCTAGTGGCGATATTGCAACGGATAATTGATTTGGTGTTAATACGGCTTTGTTTTCTTCAACATTAGCTAAGGCTAGTGTTGAAGAAAACAAAATTATAAGCAATAAGTTTGTTTTCATGTTAGGGCTTCAAGTAACTTTTCTAATCAGAATTTACCATAATAGCGCCTTTACCTCTATAAATGCTTTTACATCAATAAATTAGCTTAATTCAGTTAAATCAGTGAACTCTTTTGTTATTCAGTGCTCAGAGCATTTATCACAGGTGTTTCAGGTGTCAGCAATGAGCAAGTCGAAGAACAAAAAAACAAACTGGAAGCCGCACAGCAAGGCATTGGCGCACGACGGTTCAATTACATTCCGGGGTGATGACTCGGCTATAGATTCTCGGGGATGCAACGAATATCACGGTAAGCGTAGTCGTGGGTTAATCTGCACCACCAAAACTAGACGGTGACTTAATCAACTTTTCCATACCTAAATCATTCATGAATTGCTAAATTATCAAAAATACTGACACGCTTTTGTCCAGAGGCTTCATAGACCTGAAGTTTTACTCGTGGCACTTTTCTCAAAAAGTGCCAGCTAGCTCAGATCTGCCCCAAAGTGAGCTAGACCTTTTACTTATTCATATCCTGTTCATGAGGTTTTGCCCTACTAGAAGTTATCCATTCTTCTAGTGCTGTTCGTCGTGAATCCCCGTGCTGTATCACGGGGGTAAATTTGACACAGTTACAACGTTTGATGTCAGCTCTTCAAGCTATTCTGTTACAGTGCTTATAGTTCACAGACAGTTCTGTATAGGCCAACTAAGTGGTGAACCGAAAGATCCATTAATGGCTCGTACATGAATGAATTGATATGAATATTCTCTGGTGTCATCAAAATAACTTGTCCTAGAACACTCTTTATTTCTCTAATTGCTGTATCGGTAGAACCACCAAACTCGGTAACATAGCGATCATAAAGCACGCCTGTTTGCACTCCGCGAATAGGGGATTTATCTGAGATCTTTGACCATAGAAACTCTTCAGCTTTAAGTCGAATACCTACAGATAATGCCACCTTGTTTTCTAATCTGATTTCATCGATTACAGGTGCAGCACAAAGACTATCAGCAGTTTCATAGATAAAATCTATAACTAGCTTGTCTTTATCAATATCGGAGCTAAACGATGTGTTATTTATCGATGACGCTATTACTGTTTCGAGATTCGAAAGACGTAGGTCTTTAGTGTTGTCTTTTATATGTAAGAGCGACGTGAGTAACATGTAATCATCAGAGGATGTACCTTCTTTGTACTCAATCAAATTTCTAACGAATGGTATCATTGAAACGATAATTGCAGGATTTCCTGAAAAGTTTCTTCGCCATACATCAAAAGGGCTCGATACGTAGTTGTCACCACCCTTTAATAAGGAAATGGATTTATCAGGCTCTTTTTGAGCTATGTAGGATGTATAACGCTTTGAGCTTTCAGTTAAAACTCTACTTTGAAACGTTCTATAGAAGTCGAAATTATGTGTTAACACCAACATACGAAATAGCTCTTCCCCGGCTACTTCTTTAAGGTATTCAATAATTGCGTATTTGTTTTTATAATCAAATGAATCCGCAATATCATCTACGATGATTAGCGTCCTTTGACCTCTAGCTTGTCTAGCTTTGAACTCGAAAATCACATAGAGAAGATACATCGCTCTTCTTTCTCCAATTGATAACACATCGAGTGATGTAAGCTGCCCTCTATTAAACTGTACGTATTGGCCATCTTCATTAGCGAATTTAAAAACAATATTCGGAGCTTTAGTTCCTAGTATCGTATTGGTGTGATCTTCAATATCTAACGAAAACGGTACGTGAAACCTTTCCTTAAAAGTATCGGCAGCCTCAAACCATATCGTTTCTTCTAGCTTCGCTTCATTTTCTATACTTTCTAGTTCTACTTTGTTTGCATCAAATAAAGATAGTAAATTATCAAACTGCTCTTTCTTTTCTGAGTAATAGGTACACCACATTATCTTTTTGAATTGAGGGATATCTGCCAGCTCAACCGCAAGCTCGGGGTGTTCTTCTAAGATTGTTTGAAAGATTTTTACTGGAGCAACACCGTTTAACAGCTTCTGGTTGATGTTGCGCAGCCGTTCGTCAGATAACAGTTCTGTTTTTTCGACTTCAAATATTTCGTTAAACTCTCGGTGGCTTTCGACCACACCCTCTCTGCCATTCAGGATCACTTTATGGTCGGCTTCAAAGAAGCTTTCTTTTTTTAGTGATGACGAGATTGTGGTAGCTTTTGAAGGGTTAAAAACGCCAGTCTTAAACAAAGTTGAATTAGAAACCAACTCGTTATATCGACCGATATAATCAGCAACACTCTCTAAGACGTTATCTTCGTTAAGTAGCGCTATTACCTTTGGATCAAATAACTGTTTATACTGTAATTGTTTGTAATCTTCATTTGCTAAGTCATTCGACTGCAACCACCTGACAGATTCAAAGATGTCGTCACATCCAACATCGCCACAAAGTAACGTCTCGATATCATCTTTCTTAATTTTAGATAACTTGTTTAACTCAACTAACAACGATTTTTTTGCATCGAAGATCGACTTGTATAGTAAATCGTAACGTTGCTTCTTATCTGTATTTACTAGTAGCGTTGATAGGTTCTTTGCATCAAATGAAGGGTTAAATGGTTCAATAACCAAGATTTCATCTTGCTTGATTGGCTCTCCGTCGATCGTTACCTCATATGTAGGTACTCGTTTGTATAGCTTTTCTTCAGGTTCTAGCCCCTTAGATAGTTTTGCGAACGTGTTAGACAAAGACGTCTTCATAATCCCATTTGGAGCATAAAGCAAGTTTGCACGAGCTCTCGTAAAATCAAATTCTTGAGACAAACTGCTAATGCCATAACAGTTAGCCAAATTGACCATCAATTTATTCACTGATTCATCCTCAAATTAAAAATGTCTACAACTCTCAAATGCGTAAACACCAAACTTACAGCACCATCATCTTACAACATAGCATCCCACATGTATGCATACTAAAGCATAGATACGTTGTTTTATATCAATACGTTATCGATCAATATCAACAAATCTATGTAATCTACACCGGTGAATTAATTATATTTAAGATAGGTTTCGCAAAGTAAATGAGTTGACCGTCATGAAAAGTCATCAATACGTTAAGTTGGGTAAATAAATGTCTTAAAAGAGGTGACCATGACCGATAGCAAACTGTTTAGCGTTACTGACTGGTCCAGTTATAAAATTGTGAGGGCATCTAACGCAAATACAGCAGTTCAAATGGTTCACAAACGCAAAAGTTACAAAGTAATTCCGCGTGAGGAACTTACGGAATTTACAGTGACCCATATTATGTGTTGTGAGTATAGTGGTGAGACTAAGCAACGTTTAAGTAAGTGCGTTAGTGATGTTGACCGAATCTTATTGATGGACATGTCGTTAGCGACATCGCACTATCAAATTAGGTAGTTGCATTAGGCTCACTTAGTATTTAATTCTTACTCATTTCGCGATACTTCAATGATAAAACCTCTAAATACAAGAGGTTGCATTGAATTTATAATATATGCACCATTGAACATAGACAGACAAAGTGCGCACTGTACGACGGCGCATTAACAGGCGAATTTGCCTTATAACAAGTTATTCATGAATTACTAATGTTAGGTTTCCTGAAACTCATTTTTGTCCAAAAACGAGTTACATGACCGCTTGGTGATGGGCTTTTATTGTGACGAAGATACGATGCTTTTATCTATATCAGATTGAAAAGCTCCCAATAGTTTCTTCATCTCACCGAGTGCTGCGGTAGGCGTTAACTCCTTCCTTGCTATCTGTTCTTCTAACAACTCAATCTGACGCTTTGCTAGGTCAACACTCGAATTTAGAGATACTGCATTATAAACCTCTGTATAGCCGTGAATATCGGTAAAGGCAAGATCAATGTAGACATCTAAAGAACTAAGATTTGTATGTCCTGTCCACTGCTGAAGCTGCATCTTAAACGTTTGTGTATGAAGTAAATGCTTTCGAAAATCATCTTTATCATTCACTTCTTTGGTGGCCAGGATAAGCTCTTTAAGCTTGTCTGTAATAAAAGCGTGCCTCCACAAGTGCGGGTGCAATTCTCCCTTGATATCAAGCTCTTTTTTCCATAAGTTCATGTACGTTGTCCATGAATCTGAGGATAGACGTAGACCTGTTTTTAAGCTGATAAATAGGTAATCATGCTGGGCTTTTTTCTTCCTCATTACTTTCTTGCGAACTTTGATGTAATCCGCAATCACTGATAATAAAAGGTGTGGCACTGGTATCTTTCGAGTTGTGTTCTCGTCTTTACGTTTCAAAGTGGTAAGAGTGAGCATACCAGAGCGCCTAGCTTCCTCGTAATCAGTCATTTTAATCAAATGAAGTTCGGAAACTCGACCTCCCAACTGCTCCATTGCAGTATATAACGCCATGTCCCTTCTGCGTTTGTCTTTGTTTTTCTGAGTCTTTATAAACTCCCACACACGCAAGGCATCATCTTCTGAAACAGGGTGACGTTTCTTGATCTCATCTTTAGTTGGTACAGCAGTGTGCGTAATTTTAGTGCCTTCAATGAACCCTTTATAGCCTTCCTGTTTGCGTTTGTAATGCTTCTCAAGTATCTGAATTGAGTTACCTTTATCTTTGCCAATAAAAGCACTCAAATCATGAAACTCTTGGATAAACTGCAAAAAATCCAAGCAGGTATGTGCAATCTTTATAACGGAGTTATTCTTACGCTTTAGTTCGCCAAGTGGTGTTCTATCTGCCTGTAGTGATTGAACGAAAAGAGTGAATGTTGCATCAGTAAGCTGACTAAATCGGCTCAATAGTGGCTGCTTTTCAATAAAGTGAACCAAGTGGATGATATCGTGGGCATACCCTCGAATAGTGTCACTTTTTAAGTTCCTCACCATCAAACTGTGAATGTAGGCATTGGCTTCATAGCAAGGAGTATGATTACTGTAGGTTACGAATGAAATATCCAGAGGCTTACGAAAGACAAGCTTGCCATCAAACCCAAGATGACTCCACTGCTCAAAGCCTTTAAGCTTACGAACCGCCATCACACCTCTCCATTCAAAGTGAAACTCATCTGTGCTTCAATCTTCCGATTGTGCTCTCGATAAAGCTCCTGTCGCTCTTCTACTGTTCCGTCATGATTCGCTAGTTGTTTTAGTCTAGAGCGTAGCTCTGAGACCATAACTGTCAGTAAAGAATTGCTGCGCTGTGCTGCATCCAACTCTGATTCAAGCTCTGAGACTTTGTGCTTTAAACCCACTACAGTTTGCTTGTTGCCTTTGAAAGCTTTCTCCTCGAGATGTGCAGCCTCTATCGCCAGTTTTGCATTAATACGAAGTTCATCTAATGATAAGAAACCTCTTTCCAGAAGTGCTTCTGAGATGCTTTTGACCGTGTTTAGCGAGCATGACGTGATATTGCGATCTTCATTCTGATATTTAGCAATGCCAGATTGTGATTTGAGAGCCTTTAGTAGATCTCCATCATCTTTAAATTCAGTGGGAGATGTTATGATTTCTCTTAAAAGCTTTTCTGTTTCAAGTATCTTGGTTTGGTTTTTCTCTAAAACTTTCATTGCCCCAATCCTCAATCAAGGTCTTTGATTTTTAAAATTAGATTAAAGGTTTGAGTTGTATTTCCATCAGCTTCTTCGATGGTAAAGAACTCTGGCTCAAGCGTAATTCGACCTTCTTCTAAAAGATGAATGACCTCTGTTTCAATGTTCTGCTCTTTTTGAAGTTGGCTTATATGAGGTACGGTTAGATAAGACTCATCATCGTAATCTTCTGCTGCTTCACTCACAGATTCTATAGTGATTGGTGTTGATCTATCACCTGTCAGGCGCTCTGCAATGATTTTACGAACCTCTTCTATCCCTTCGAGCTTCGCAAGTTCAGAAGTGGAATCGACCACACCACGGACAATAACACTGGCTTTCGCCCCGTTAAGCACCGCACCCGTCTCTGATTCTGAAATGTAATGATATAAATGCTCCATGTCTGAATGTCCGAGCATCCAACGCAGAGCATCCATTCCATCAAATCCTTTTGACCAAAAGAACGCCATAGCAAAGAAGCGTCTCAATTGGTGCTGACGAACATAATTACGGCGGTAATTACCGTTGTCATACTCTACCAAGTCGGTTTCTATGTAATCACACAAACTATCAAGGTGAGCATTATAGGAAGTGTGACCTGTCTTACTTAACTGAGAACGCTTTGAATTAAGATTGTTAAACAGAGACAGCTTTCCTTTGCATAGATTCAACTCACTCGCTTTGATGTTAAATTGCTCAAGTTGCCAGATAAACCTTGCGATAGATAAGGGGATTGGTCTTTCTATTGTGGCGCTTACCCCTTTTGAGCCAGTTTTTTTTACCTCAAATATCAGGTTGTACTCTGTTTTTGCACCTTCTTCTGAAAAGGGACTTATATTAGGTGATAGGTTGCCATGTGACTTCAACTTGATTAATTCATCTTGCCTTCGAGCCATAATTGCACCCACCAAGACCTGTATTGCGCCTTGCAGTACAGAGAACAAATCAAACAAGCTCTCGTTAGCTCGAATCCTTTCGTGTCGATTTTCAACGCCTTCAGCAAAGCCTTGAACCTGTTTTATTCCTTTTCTCAGGTATTCACTACTCAGGCAATTGATTGCCTCAATTTGAAACCAGTAACCTCGCTCCGTACCAGACATCTCTCGATGCAACTCTTCATCCCAAGCTCGGGTGGATTCTTGTGGGCGGAGTGTGTTGGATTTTCTTGCAGCAGATTTACTTCTTGCTTTAGACAGCAGTGTTAATATTTCATCCAGTAAAGTAACAGCGCCTTCCTCTATAGGTAGATGCTCTTTGGCAAACTCATAGCACTGATGAATTAAATTAAACACAAAGGTAGGCGGCAAGGTGCGGGTGCGTCCTACTTTTTTTAAGTTAACTAACTGGCTAATGTGACCTGAACTGACACGCTCGGACAAGGTTGAAGGACTTGCCGCATCTTCACGCTCAAGGTTGGTATGAATCAATGAAATTGCTTCAATGTAGCTCGAGATAGTTCCTTGATTCGTGCTTGTTGAGGAGTCTCGATTCTCAACCGCACAATACTCTGAGTTTCGTTTTGGCGCTTTGAGGTGAAGCTCTGCGTAATTGGGGATATTAATGTCGTGATAAAGCATCTTACCTTTAAACAACAGCTCACCCAGCACGGAGCTGTTGCCTGTGTATCTAACGACGTCTCTAACCTGATAATAACCTTGCTCAAAAAGCCAAGCGCACGCATTATCTCTCTCTGCTAGAGATAAGAGACTTTCATCTTGCACAATGTCTTGTGTAACGTAGGGGTACTTCTCTTTAAACGTTTGTGCGTCTGCATCAGAAACACTCTGAGAAGCGTTATCAAGTAATACCTTGGTACGCTTATCAAGCTCATACACACCTTGAAAATTTCCATGCTCGGCGTATTTCGTCAAGATGTTCAACCAAAAGTCATCATTCACATTCAGAAGGTGGTGCTTTGCTAGCTTCAACTCTTTCGAGTGTAGTAAGACAGCATTGATGAGAGCGATAACTTTGTTAACTTTGTGATAAGCCGTTATTGGACTGATAATCTTCCCACCGTTTTCAAGTGGATTATCTACCGCTGTGATCCAGTATTTGAAACTGTTTAATAACTTTTGGTGTATTGTGTCGGTGAGTTTCTTTCCATCATCCAAGTAAACCGTATCCCAATGTATCGTTTTTGGGGTTTTGCCAAATGTTAGTACCCATTTATTTGCAGAAAAACTAGATTCTAACCATTCGGGCTGCCTGTCATCGTGCCCGTAGATGCCTGTATGGATATTCGTGATGACATCTAAAGCTCGATAGTCATCATTTGCTACTGAGAAATTGATAATCTCTTCAAGAGTCTCGGCACTTAGACCGTTCAAAAGCGAATGGTCTATAACGATGCTTTCAATGAGATTAGCAGTGGAGGTGTTGTCGATAGCAACACTTAACATAGCAGCGCTCCCTTGATCGAGTCAGTATCTAGTTTGTTATTGGTTGCAATATCAAGCATTCCCATCAAATCATCATCAGCACTATGCATACCTGAACTCAGGGTATCTAAAACAAACACTGCTGATTGATACCAGTGAGCCACAATATCTAAAAAAGATTCCTCATCATCGCTACTTTCAACAATAAGGCGTATCGCCATCAATAGCTGCAAAAGAGAGGTGGAAATGGTGTAGGTCAACTGGTCGAACGCTAAGGATTCAGAAGTTTCATTATCAGTTGCGGTCTTTTGAGCAAAACCGTGGTCGAAATGCTCTGGAACATTACTGATACCGTGATTGTTTAAGAATTCCTCAACGTTCTCTGTACTCAGATTAACGGCATCAAGTCGGTACACCGAGTCTTTCATTGCTTCAAGTAAAATAGCGTTCTGAAACTGGCGTATCCAACGTGCATTAAAGAAGTCCATTAGTGGCTTGGGAAGATAAGAGGTCAGTAGATTGGCATCTTTCTTTTCATGACCTAACGCCTCAGCAACGGCATCCATTGAGCGTGTTTCCAAGTAAATTTGCAAACCTCGGTGTCGTCTAATCGAGCGTAATGAATGAATCTCAGAAATGGCTTTGGCATCTATCAATTTGATATCGCTGCACTTATCAAAAAACGATTTATCTTGAAGCCAATCATAAAACTCATTTGCTGAGTGAAGAGTGGTATTGAGGTTGCTTGGACGTACCACATTGGTAGAAGTTGCAGTCAAAATCATCTTTCGCCAATTCACATCCCCTTTTTGCTTCAGGTATTCACGACTCATACGAGTATGCTGTATCAGGAACTCAACTATAGATTTAGAATGATCATTGAGCACTACTTCTTGCTGCGCATTGGTAGGCCCTTTGCGTGATTTGTAACTGACCGCAATGTGTTGATTACCAACTTGCTTATAACCCACCATATTGCCATTTACATCAAACAAGTCCCACTTTGCTAACCAATAAGGTGTTATCTGAGGATGTTCCATAACAAGAAGCGTAAAAAGAACGTTCAGTGTTGATTTAGTTGGTAAATTTAACTCTGTGTTAAGTTTGTTAGCATTACCGTAAAACCCTAAGAAATTCGGGTAGTATTTGCCTTTTGTTGTACCGATGCCGTGTGCGTAAAAGGTTGCTACTGTATTGTCTAACTTATCTGCGCCGACTAAATTATTAAATTGTGTATCGCCTGGCGCGCCGCTCAATGGCTTAACTAACCCTGTGCTCTGAAAAGCTTTATTTCTATCCTCTCTCTCTAAAAGCTCCTCAAATTTCAAGAGACACACATGCTTAATATGCGCCATATCTCTCTCTATACGTTGCTGAATAATTGAAACAGCCTCTTCATCTTTAATTTTAAGTGGGATGTTAGCAAACCATCTGAGGTTTTCTTGCTGCGTAACATTGCCACCAATTGAAAAGGTGGGCGCTGCATCTTTTGGGTCTTTCCAGTCTGGAACGATGAATGGTTTGTGGGGTTCAGAGAAAACACCAGTATTGATAAAGCACTTGGTATAATGGTTAATATTACTTCGCCATTGATTATGAAAAACCTTTGGGCAGTTCTGGGCTGCTTGAGAGCGCACAAATAGCACTTTAAACACCTTGTGGAAAAATAGCTGCACATTATTACGACTTAGAAGGGCTTCTATTGTTAGTCCGTCTCGGCCGTTATAAACAGTGGATATACCCAAAAAAAGCTTTTTAAGTCCTTGTAATATCTGATGCAGAGATGATGATTTTTGTGTAAAAGCATAGTTTTTTAGAGCGAGATGAACCTTGTTTGTAAACGCTTCGCCAAAATTAACATAAAGCGTATCAAGATGAGCCTCATGTTCTTTGCCTTCTTTTGATACCACCTGCCAACCATTAAGATAGTCAGCTTTTGTTCTATCTATATTAAGTTTACGGAACTGAGCTAGACAGTTCGAAGCGTCTTCTGTGATTTTTTTTGCCGAAAGCGTTACTTCATTAAGGGTTAAATGCTTATCTTGCGCAATGTAGCGGAAAAGGTTATTGAGGTAGAGACCATGCACATATCTTAGATTGATAGTGATATCATCATTGCTATAAACAAAACCAATGAGCGACTGGAAGTGTGCATTAAGTGAGATTGAATCATTCAAGATTTCCAATGCGCTGTAATTACCTTGTCCAACCAAGTAGCAGTAAGCCACATAAATATTCAATGTTGACTGTATTTTTTTGGGGGGAACTGAGGATTCAGCAGCAAGTGTTAGGTAGTTAGAGTATTCGACTGACAGTGCAGTTTTTAATAAAGAAAGCTCATTTAGTGTTTTTACATTCACAACCAAACTCCATAGATTGACAACTAATAATCACCTTAGTTGTCACAATGACAATCGTCAATCTGTATTAAAGGCAATTTCTGGGGTTATTAACATTAAAAATCAATTGCTTATATTACCTCTGACAACTTACAGTCATTGAGATTAAATAGATCTCATCGAGAAACAATAATCCGTTATGCGCCAAAGAGATCTCTCCGGGGCGAGGTACGGAACCACCTCCTACCAATGCCGCCATCGAACTGGAATGATGAGGAGATCGAAAAGGCCTTTGCTTCCAGTTGTATTGATTGATCTCTTGCTGCGTTAACGAGGCCACCGATGCAGTTTCCATCGCCTCGTCATCACTCATTTCAGGCAGTAAGTCACGCAATCGAGACGCCAACATAGTCTTACCGGTTCCGGGCGGACCAAGAAAAAGTAAGTTGTGATTGCCAGCTGCGGCGATCTCCAATGCTCGTTTACCTTGCTGTTGACCAATGATGTCCTGCAAATCACGATGTTCGATAACATCGACCTGATGTTGCTCTGTCCGGTATAACCCAAGCTGAGCCTGACCACACATATCCGCACAAACCTCCAACAACGTTTGCGCTGACTTATGCGCCCCCTTGCCAACTAGGGCTGCCTGATCGCCATTGTGATGCGGTACCACCAAGCATCGCTCAACACTATCCGCAGCTAATGTCGCTGGTAGAACTCCTTTGACTGAACGTAATTCTCCCGATAACGCCAACTCACCAATAAACTCATGTTGGGCTATTTTTGATGTGGGTAGTTGATCGGACGCCACCAAAATCCCCAGAGCAATTGGTAAGTCAAAACGCCCTCCTTCTTTGGGTAAATCGGCAGGAGCAAGGTTGACGGTGATTCTTTTTGATGGGAATTCAAAGCGAGAATTGATGATGGCACTCCTCACTCGGTCTTTCGATTCTTTAACCGTAGTCTCAGGTAAACCCACCAGCGTAAAACCGGGCATTCCGTTGCTTATATGCACTTCAACGGTCACTTCTGGCGCCTCTACACCCACACTAGCTCGGCTATGAATTATCGCGAGTCCCATAACTTTCCTTTGTCTTTGATTTAAAAGTATTCACTCTGGATATTCATTGCTCACCAAAGCGATAAGGTTGTTATATAGCGTGGTGGAATGGTGTTTTAATGTGAAAAAAGAATGACATTTTCCTTGTCATGCGGCAGATTTGTGTGATAACACTAGAGATGTAGACAATTACTTAAGACAATAAACGAGAAAACTCGAATTTTATGATGTTTAACGCTCGCATTTACGCACTGATTAACCTGATTATCGTAGTCATTATTGAGACTACGCGGGGGCGAGTGGGAAAAAAGTAACCACGAATTAGAAAAAACCCCCGCACTGAAAAGTCCGGGGGTTTTTTCTAATTTAACGATTCGATTTTTATATTTGAAACATTTTCGGCTTTGCCGATTTACAGGAAGAATGGGAGCACAAGATGTGCATAGACAATGGAAACAGTTACCAAAATATAGGTAATACGGGGAAATTCCGATGAAAGGCGCAGAACTAGTTGTATCCGCACTAAAACAGCAGGGTATTGAAACCGTATTTGGTTACCCAGGTGGTGCCATCATGCCAATCTACGACGCACTTTATGACGGCGGGGTTGAGCATATCCTGTGTCGCCATGAGCAAGGTGCTGCAATGGCAGCTATCGGTATGGCACGTGCAACACAAGACGTCGCTGTTTGTATGGCAACCTCAGGCCCAGGCGCGACTAACCTAGTCACAGGTCTTGCTGATGCCTTTATGGACTCCATCCCACTCGTCGCTATCACTGGTCAAGTTGCTAGCTCCCACATTGGTACCGATGCATTCCAAGAAATGGATGTGATTGGTATGTCTCTGTCATGTACTAAACACAGCTACCTCGTTACCGATATTGAAGATCTTGCTCCAACACTGGCTGAAGCATTTATCGTTGCAAAAGCAGGGCGTCCCGGTCCAGTTATTGTCGATATCGCTAAAGATGTTCAGCTAGCAGAGTCCCCTGTAAAAATTCTTCCTGAATTTACACTACCAGCCATTCCTGTTGTGACAACGGATGCTATTGAACAAGCTCAGTACTTCTTGTCTCAAGCGACTCGTCCTGTTTTATACGTAGGTGGTGGTGTTCAACTGGCGAAAGCAACCGATGCAGTTCGTGAGTTTTTACGCCTAAATCCAATGCCTGCAGTAAGCACACTAAAAGGCTTAGGCACCATTGAACGTGACGACCCACACTACTTGGGTATGCTAGGTATGCACGGCACCAAAGCCGCTAACCTAGTGGTTCAAGAAAGTGACCTGTTGATTGTTGTTGGCGCTCGTTTTGATGACCGAGTTACCGGTAAGCTCGATACCTTTGCACCGCACGCTAAAGTTATCCATATCGATATCGATGCGGCAGAGTTTAGTAAACTGCGTCTGGCCAATGCGCCTATTCGCGGTGACATCAACAAGATCATGCCTCAACTGGAACTAAGCCAAGACATATCTTCTTGGGTTCACCACTCTGAAGGGCTACGCAGCTCATTCAAGTGGCGCTACGACCACCCAGGCGACCTTATCTTCGCACCTTTGTTGTTGAAGCAACTGTCAGACATGATGCCTGCGAGTTCTATGGTTTCAACCGATGTCGGCCAACACCAGATGTGGGCAGCTCAGCATATTCAACCTCGCGATCCACAAAATTTCATCACGTCAGCGGGCTTAGGCACTATGGGCTTTGGCCTACCTGCAGCTATGGGTGCATCGGTTGGTCGTCCTGATGACCAATCTATACTTATCTCAGGTGACGGCTCATTCATGATGAACGTGCAAGAGCTTGGTACGCTGAAGCGTCGCCAAATCCCAGTGAAGATGGTGCTGCTTAACAACTCGCGTTTAGGCATGGTTCGCCAATGGCAATCTCTGTTCTTTGATGGTCGACACAGTGAAACTATCTTGGATGACAACCCAGATTTCGTCATGCTGGCAAAAGCGTTCGATATCCCGGGCAAAACCATCACGCGTAAAGAAGAAGTAGAACCAGCATTGAAAGAGATGCTTGAGAGCAAAACAGCTTACCTACTTCATGTCCTTATCGACGAAGAAGAAAACGTATGGCCACTAGTACCGCCAGGTGCTTCAAACAGCGAAATGTTGGAGAACACATAACATGAAAAGATACTTATTAGACATCAAAGCCGATGATAAACCAGTACTGTTAGAACGTGTTCTTCGTGTTATTCGCCACCGTGGCTTCATCGTTAAGCAAGTGGCTGGCACCCAAAACCACGAAAGTAAAGTCGCGAGCGTTGAGATCATTGTCGACAGTGACCGCCCGATTTCTTTCTTAGTTAATCAGATCGAAAAGCTGTGGGATGTACGTACCGTTGACGTTATTTCTATCAGTCGTAATGAATTGCCAAACAATAACTTACAACAAAAAATAAGTGCATAAGGAACCGCAAACATGACAGCTAAAACAGCAGACTATATTTGGTTTAACGGTGAAATGGTTCCTTGGGCAGAGGCGAACGTCCACGTCCTGACTCACGCAATGCACTACGGTACTTCTGTATTTGAAGGCGTTCGTTGCTACAACACGCCAAAGGGTCCGGTTATCTTCCGTCACCCAGAGCACGCAAGACGCCTAAAAGACTCAGCGAAAATCTACCGCTTCCCAATTCCTTTCACTGAGGAAGAAATTATGGAAGCGACTCGCGAAACGCTACGTCAAAATAAGCTAGAGTCAGCCTACATCCGCCCTCTCGGCTTTGTCGGTAACGTTGGTTTAGGTGTTTGCCCTCCTGAAAACACAGAAATGGATCTGATCATCGCCGCTTTCCCATGGGGTTCTTACCTTGGTGAAGAAGCGCTAGAAAATGGCGTAGATGCGATGATCTCAAGCTGGAACCGTGCAGCGCCAAATACTATCCCAACCTCAGCAAAGGCTGGTGGTAACTACCTATCATCACTGCTCGTTGGTGGTGAAGCTCGTCGTCATGGTTACGATGAAGGCATTGCCCTAAGTGTTGATGGTTACCTTTCAGAAGGTGCGGGCGAGAACATCTTTGTTATTCGTAACGGCATTCTCTCTACGCCACCAGCAACCAGCGCGATTCTGCCAGGTATCACTCGTGACTCAATCATGACGCTAGCAAAAGACATGGGTTATGAAATCCGTGAAGAGAACATTGCTCGTGAAGCGCTATACCTTGCTGACGAAGTCTTCATGACAGGCACAGCAGCAGAAATCGTTCCGGTTCGCAGCGTAGACAAAATTACAGTAGGTGAAGGCAAACGCGGTCCTATCACTGAAAAAGTTCAAGCAGCTTACTTTGGTTTATTCAACGGCACTACTGAAGATAAGTGGGGCTGGTTAGATTACGTTTATCCAGCAGACCACACGTCAGATAACCAAACACAAACAACTAAGTAAGCAACAGCCAAATATTTTATAAGGATTTAAGCAATGCCAATCTATCGTTCAGCAACGACTACCCACGGACGCAACATGGCTGGTGCGCGCGCTTTATGGCGTGCAACTGGCGTTAAAGATGATGACTTCGGTAAGCCAATCATCGCGGTTGTAAACTCTTTCACTCAATTCGTACCAGGCCACGTTCACCTTAAAGATATGGGTCAACTGGTTGCAGGTGAAATCGAAAAAGCGGGCGGTATCGCTAAAGAATTCAACACCATCGCAGTCGATGATGGTATCGCAATGGGCCACGGTGGCATGCTGTACTCACTGCCATCACGTGAGCTTATTGCGGATTCAGTAGAATACATGGTCAATGCTCACTGTGCGGATGCAATGGTGTGTATCTCTAACTGTGACAAAATCACTCCGGGAATGATGATGGCAGCAATGCGTCTTAACATCCCAGTGATCTTTGTCTCTGGTGGCCCAATGGAAGCGGGTAAAACCAAGCTTTCAGATCAAATCATCAAGCTAGACCTTGTTGACGCGATGATTCAAGGTGCCGATCCAACGATTTCTGATGAGCAAAGTGAGCAAGTAGAACGTTCTGCATGTCCGACATGTGGTTCATGTTCAGGTATGTTCACAGCTAACTCAATGAACTGTCTGACAGAAGCGCTTGGCCTATCTCAGCCAGGTAACGGTTCTATGTTAGCAACCCACGCAGACCGTGAAGAGTTATTCATCAATGCCGGTAAACGTATCGTTGACCTAACCAAGCGTTACTACGAGCAAGACGACGAGTCAGCACTGCCACGCAACATCGCAAATCGCGCAGCATTTGATAATGCGATGGCGCTTGATATCGCAATGGGTGGTTCTAGTAACACCGTTCTTCACCTTTTAGCAGCAGCTCAAGAAGGCGACATTGATTTCGATATGGATGATATCGATGCGATGTCTCGCCGTGTTCCACACCTATGTAAAGTGGCACCTTCAACTCCGAAATACCACATGGAAGACGTTCACCGTGCTGGTGGCGTAATGGCTATCCTTGGTGAACTTGACCGTGCAGGTCTATTGAACAACCAAACTCGCACCGTGCTTGGTCTAAGCATGCAAGAGCAACTTGCACAGTACGATATCATGCAGACAGAAGACGAAGCGGTGCTTAAGTTCTTCCGGGCTGGCCCTGCAGGCATCCGAACAACTAAAGCTTTCTCACAAGATTGCCGTTGGGATCGCCTTGATGACGATCGCAAAGAAGGTTGTATTCGTACCAAAGAGAACGCATTCAGCCAAGAAGGTGGCCTAGCGGTACTTTCAGGTAACATCGCGGTTGATGGTTGTATCGTTAAGACTGCGGGTGTTGATGAAGAAAACCTTAAATTCCAAGGTCCAGCAATCGTATTTGAAAGCCAAGATACAGCGGTAGAAGGTATCTTAGCGGGTAAAGTTAAAGCTGGCGAAGTCGTGGTTATTCGCTACGAAGGCCCTAAAGGTGGTCCAGGTATGCAAGAAATGCTGTACCCAACGACTTACTTAAAATCAATGGGCTTAGGCAAGTCATGTGCTCTACTGACTGATGGTCGCTTCTCTGGTGGTACATCGGGTCTGTCTATCGGCCACGCTTCTCCAGAAGCAGCAAGTGGCGGTGTGATTGGTCTGGTTAACACGGGCGATATCATCACTATCGACATCCCTAGCCGTTCAATCACGCTTGATGTACCAGAAGCTGAACTAACAGCACGTCGTGAAAAACAAGATGCATTAGGCTGGAAACCAGAAAACCGTCAGCGTGAAGTGTCATTCGCACTGAAAGCTTACGCGAGCATGGCAACCAGTGCCGACAAAGGCGCTGTACGTGATAAGTCTAAGCTTGAGGGCTAACTATGAGTGATGACACCTCCACTCCCAAAAAACAAAGTGGCGCAGATTATCTGCGCCAGATCCTGAGAGCGCCGGTTTACGAAGCAGCAATTGTGACACCTCTGCAAGATATGCCACGCCTAAGCGCTCGTATCGGTAATCAGGTTCAGCTCAAACGAGAAGACCGCCAGCCGGTACACTCGTTTAAGCTGCGCGGTGCTTACAACATGGTTTCAAGCCTTTCTGAACAACAGAAAGCAGCCGGTGTTATTACAGCATCCGCAGGAAATCACGCACAAGGTATGGCGTTATCTGGCTCTAAGTTGGGTATTCAAACCACAATCGTGATGCCAAAAACGACACCGGATATCAAGGTCGATGCAGTACGCGGATTTGGCGGTAAGGTCGTTTTACACGGCAGTAATTTTGATGAAGCGAAAGCGGAAGCGGAACGTCTGTCGGCTGAACATGGCTTCACCTTTGTTCCTCCTTTCGATCACCCACTGGTGATTGCTGGGCAAGGCACTATGGGCATGGAGATGCTGCAGCAAAACGGTCACATGGATTATATCTTTGTGCCGGTTGGTGGTGGTGGCTTAGCCGCTGGTGTTGCAGTGCTTATCAAACAACTGATGCCAGAGATTAAAGTGATAGCGGTAGAGCCTGAAGACTCGGCTTGCTTGAAAGCAGCACTGGATGCGGGTGAACCCGTGGTACTGGATCAGGTCAGCATGTTTGCTGATGGTGTTGCGGTTAAACGCATTGGTGAAGAAACCTTCCGTCTTTGCCAACAGTACATTGATGGTCATATTACAGTCTCTAGCGATGAAATCTGCTCTGCGGTAAAGGACATCTTTGAAGACACCCGCGCAATTGCTGAGCCTTCAGGAGCGCTTGCTCTGGCAGGCCTTAAGAAGTTTGCAGAACAAAACCAACTGCAAAATAAGCAACTAGCAACGGTACTTTCTGGTGCGAACACCAACTTCCACGGCCTGCGTTATGTCTCTGAGCGTTGTGAATTGGGTGAGAAGCGAGAAGGTCTGCTTGCGGTGACTATTCCAGAACGACAAGGTGCGTTCCTAGAGTTCTGTAACATTATTGGTGGTCGAGCGGTGACTGAGTTTAACTACCGCCACAACGACGAAAGCCTGGCGAATATCTTCGTAGGTGTACGTCTACAAGGTGGACAAGAAGAACTCGAACACATCATCAATGACTTACGTGAGGGTGACTATGCGGTTGTCGACTTGTCTGATGACGAGATGGCAAAGCTTCACATTCGTTACATGATTGGCGGCAAACCATCGAAGCCATTGAAAGAGCGTCTTTACAGCTTTGAGTTCCCTGAATACCCAGGTGCATTGATTAAATTCCTTGATACCTTAGGGACTCACTGGAATATCAGCCTGTTCAACTATCGTAACCATGGTGCTGACTACGGTCGTGTGCTGTGTGGTTTTGAGCTTGGTGATGACGATTTGGCTCAGTTCTCTACGCACTTAGAAGAACTCGGCTACCAATGTAAAGATGAAACCGATAACCCTTCCTACAAGTTCTTCTTGTCTTAAGAGTTCGGCCTAAGCATGAAAAAGAGCGAGTTATGATAACTCGCTATTTTTATTGGGCGGATTCAAACCTAACCCGAATGATCTTCAACGGATCGCATCATTAGATCGCTTTACGATGATCCAACCAATCTTGGTGCAGCTGTTCACTTGATCCTAAATATTTGACCATCCATTCGATCAATTTGTGGTTGTCGTCTTTACGCCACACTAAGCAGCAATGACTCTGCGGGCTTGGCTCAGGTAATATTTTTTCCACCAGCAAGCCTTGCTCAATAATAGGTGCGGCGATATGCCTTGGCATGTAACCCACCCCTACACCATTTTTAAGGCATTCTATTGCGCTGTACCAGTTAGGTAATAGAAGACGTCTCTGACTTGCATAATGGCCAGTGTGACGCTTAGGCAGCACGCTGGAGGTATCATCCAAACAGATCGCTGGATATTGACTGACAAAGGCTTCATTGAGGTTTTGTTCTCGCACACAAGGGTGACTGGGTGACATCACAAATGCCCAATCTAACCGCCCCATATCCTTTACTTCAAAATCACCGCCAACCGGAATCGCCGAAGTGGCGCCAATCACGACATCCGCCCTCCCCTGTGCAATGGCTTCCCAAGAACCATTGAACACCTCCATGTTGATCTGCAGTTCAGCAAACTCAAAGGTTTGATAAAACTCTTCAACCATTGGCTTCATCTTGTCGAGCTTAACCACGTTATCAAGGGTTAGACGTAGGGTTTTCTTCCAACCACGGGCAGCGCGGCGAGTTTGCGCACTGAGTTCTTCCATTTGTCTCAGCAGTTGGCGAGCCTCTTCAATAAACAGCTCCCCAGCAGGCGTCAGCTCTACTTTTCTTGGTAAGCGTCTGAAAAGTAAAACATCAAGCTCTTGCTCTACCTGCCTTACCCCATAGCTGATCGCCGATGGTACTTTGTGCAATTGCTCTGCAGCCGCAGTAAAGCTGCCCAAGCGAGCAACGGTATCAAGCATTTCTAACGAGGATTTAGAGAACATAAGCCTTCAAATTTTTTGATTGATAACTACATATTTTAGCGTTTTATTTTATCAGCTCTGAAAAATAGAATGTCAGCATAAATAAACAGGGACTTTCACTCCTGATTATCTAACAATTTTTTTGATGATAAAAACATCACTACTTTTAGCTTAATGGCATCTTATGAATATTTCTAAATTTCAATTGGTCTACCTTGCAGTACTTTCAATGCTTGGTTTCATCGCGACTGATATGTACCTTCCAGCGTTTAAAGCAATGGAAGTCGACTTTGCAACCGGACCAGAGCAGATCGCTTTGTCTCTTACCGTATTCCTTGGCGGTATGGCACTGGGTCAGCTTCTTTGGGGCCTAGCAAGTGACAAATATGGTCACCGTAATACGCTGGCTGTCGGTCTAGTCATATTCACCGCCGCTTCATTTGGCTTAGCATTCAGTACCGAAGTATGGCACCTACTGACACTGCGCTTCATTCAAGCGATCGGTGTATGTGCGCCAGCGGTAATTTGGCAAGCCATGGTTATCAAGCGTTACTCTCAGAGCAGTAGCCAGCAAATTTTTGCGACTATCATGCCTCTAGTAGCGCTATCTCCAGCATTAGCACCTCAACTGGGTGTGTTGCTAGCAGACAACTTTGGTTGGCACAGTATCTTTATCACATTGACGCTAATGGGCGCATTGTTGATCGCAACGACAATGGCTCAACCAAAAGAAGCGCCAGAAGTAAAACAGACATCGATCAAGACTGATATTAAAACGCTACTTAAGTCTAAGCCATACATGGGTAATGTGTTGATGTTTGCATCGGCGTCAGCAGCGTTCTTCGCTTACCTAACGGGTATGCCTGAAATCATGGCACAGCTAGGTTATGAAGCAAAAGACATTGGCCTGAGCTTCATTCCACAGACAATTGCCTTTATGGCTGGTGGTTACTTCGGTAAGCAAGCAGTGAAAAAATACGGTGATGGTATCGTATTACGAAATCTGATTGGTTTGTTTAGCGTTGCTGCGTTATTGATTTTCATCGCATCACAATGGGAACTGACGTCAATTTGGCCTCTACTGGCACCCTTCTGTCTGATTGCAGTAGCAAACGGCGCGCTTTACCCAATCGTAGTAAACCGTGCCTTATCAAGCGCAAAACAGAGCCCAGCAACGGCTGCAGGCCTACAGAACAGCCTTCAGATCAGTATTAGTAGCTTATCAAGCGCACTCGTTGCTGCAATGGCGAGCCAAGCACTGAGCGCGACAGGTATTGCTGTGGTGATTTGCTTAGGTACTTTGTGGATTGGTTACATCGTTTCGAACAAAGAACTGTCTGACCACTTTGTTACGCCAGATAACTCTCGCGTAGTGGCAGAAGACAAGCAAGACTAGCTTCTAGCTTCTAGCTTCTAGCTTCTAGCTTCTAGCTTAAGAAAACAAAAAAGAGCGAGATTACTCGCTCTTTTTTTATATCTAGATAAATAAGAAAAAGCCAGTAGCGGTACTACTGGCTTTCATTAAAATCATCTTATTGCGAGATTACTTTTTCTTAGTTGGACGCTGCCAGTTCGCAATCTTACGCTCTTTCGCACGGCTAATAACAAGCTCGTTCTCTGAAACATCACGAGTCACCGTTGAGCCCGCACCGACAGTTGCGCCGTTGCCAATCGTAACTGGAGCAATGAGTTGGCTATCTGAACCAACAAATACGTCATCGCCAATGATGGTCTTAAACTTGTTCGCGCCATCGTAGTTACAAGTGATAGCACCCGCACCCACATTTACACGTTGACCGATCTCAGCATCACCTAGGTAAGTAAGGTGATTCGCTTTCGAACCCTCACCCAGACGAGTGTTCTTCACTTCAACAAAGTTACCTACATGCGAATTGTTACGCATATCAGCACCTGGACGTAAGCGAGTGAATGGACCAACCGTACAGTCTTCACCAATTGTCGCACCTTCGATTACGCTATATGGGCGAACGATAGTGTTGTCATCGATCTCACAGTCTTTCAGTACACAACCGGTGCCGATAACCACGTTATCACCAATGCTTACGCTGCCTTCAATGATTACGTTGGTATCAATCTCAACATCCATACCACATTGAAGCTCACCACGTAGGTCAAAGCGGCTTGGGTCGCGCAGCATTACGCCTTGCTTTAATAGTTTGTCAGCTTGCTCAGCTTGGTAAGCGCGCTCTAGACGAGCCAGTTGAGAGCGATCGTTAACGCCTTCAACTTCAATTGGGTTGACAGGATGAACCGCTTCAACCGCACGGCCTTCATCGTGAGCCGCTGCGATAACGTCAGTTAGGTAATATTCACCCTGAGCGTTGTCATTGCTTAAACCTGATAGCCAACGCTTAAGATCGCCACCTGTTGCGACCATAACGCCAGTGTTGATCTCTTTGATAAGCTTCTGCTCATCGGTTGCATCTTTCTGCTCAACGATTGCCACAACAGGGCCATTGCGACGAATGATACGACCGTAACCCATAGGGTTATCTAGAACGACAGTAAGTAGTGCGATACCACCGTTTGGTTGAGCGTCTAATAGGTTTTCAATGGTTTCAGGTGAGATCAGTGGAACATCACCGTATAGCACCAATACTTTTTCATCATCAGCAAAATGCGCTGAAGCCTGATCGACCGCGTGGCCAGTGCCTAGCTGTTCAGCTTGCAGCGCCCAGTTAACCGTCTCGCTCGCTAGCGTAGACTTCATCTGATCACCACCATGGCCGTAGACCAAGTGAATGTTTTGAGCGCCTAAGCCGTTACAGGTGTCAATAACATGCTTCACCATCGGCTTACCCGCAAGCGTATGTAGAACCTTTGGTGTGTTTGAATACATGCGAGTGCCTTTGCCCGCTGCGAGAATTACCGCGCTAAACTTCATTGTAAACCTATCCAACATTATTTTTATTAAGCAGATATTGTAACCGTTTTTGGCCAAAAAATTAAATCGCAATAACCATTTAACCATTAGTGATACGTAAAAGAAGCATTTTTGAGAATCCAAAAATGCAAAAAGGCGACCCTTAGGTCGCCTTTATCTCAGAGTCTATAATCTTATAAAAGATTAGCGACGCTGTTTTGTCAGTTCGATAACTCGTAACTGAGCAATGGCTTTAGCCAGTTCACCGGCCGCTTGTGCGAAGTCTATGTCGCCATGCTGATTTTGGATATTCTCCACAGCCTTGCGCTTAGCTTCTTCCGCCTTTGCTGCGTCTAGTTCTTCACCACGGATAGCCGTATCAGCCAGTACAGTCGCTGTACCAGGTTGAACTTCTACCATACCACCAGAAACATAAATAATTTCTTCGTGGCCGTGCTGCTTAACAATACGCACCATACCAGGCTTGATAGCGGTCAGCAGTGGAGTGTGACCATGGAAAATACCAAGCTCACCCTCACTACCGGTCACCTGAAACGTTTCAACAAGACCAGAGAAAAGTTGTTTCTCTGCGCTTACAACGTCTAGGTGAAAGGTTATTGCTGCCATATCGCCTCCTAGTTAGCCTTATAGCTTCTTAGCATTCTCAATAGCTTCGTCAATTGCACCACAGTACATAAACGCTTGCTCTGGAATGTCATCGTATTCACCAGATAGAAGACCTTGGAAGCCACGTAGAGTCTCTTTAAGAGGTACGTAAACGCCTGGGTCACCTGTAAATACTTCCGCTACGTGGTAAGGCTGAGTTAGGAACTTCTCAATCTTACGAGCACGAGATACGACTTGCTTATCTTCTTCAGATAGCTCATCCATACCTAGGATAGCAATGATATCTTTCAGCTCTTTATAGCGCTGAAGTGTAGACTGAACGCCACGAGCGATGTCGTAGTGTTCTTGTCCAACTACCAATGGATCCAGTTGACGTGAAGTAGAATCTAGCGGGTCGATCGCTGGGTATAGACCCATAGATGCGATATTACGGTTAAGTACTACCGTTGCATCTAAGTGAGCGAACGTTGTTGCTGGAGACGGGTCAGTCAAGTCATCCGCAGGTACGTATACCGCCTGTACAGACGTGATAGAACCAGCTTTAGTTGACGTGATACGCTCTTGTAGAACACCCATTTCTTCAGCTAGTGTAGGTTGGTAACCTACCGCAGAAGGCATACGACCTAGAAGTGCTGATACTTCAGTACCTGCTAGTGTGTAACGGTAGATGTTATCAACGAACAGTAGAACGTCACGACCTTCGTCACGGAAGCGTTCTGCCATTGTTAGACCAGTCAGTGCAACACGTAGACGGTTACCTGGTGGCTCGTTCATCTGACCGTAAACCATCGCTACTTTTGATTCTTCAGGTTTTTCGATGTTTACAACACCAGCTTCCTGCATCTCAAAGTAGAAATCGTTACCTTCACGAGTACGCTCACCTACACCTGCAAATACAGATAGGCCTGAGTGTTGAAGTGCGATGTTGTTGATAAGTTCCATCATGTTAACGGTCTTACCTACACCAGCACCACCGAATAGACCGATTTTACCACCCTTAGCGAATGGACAAATCAAGTCGATTACTTTAACACCAGTTTCTAGAAGAGAAGTCTCATTAGACTGCTCTTCGTAGCTTGGAGCTTCACGGTGAATTGCGTAATGCTCTTCAGCACCAATTTCACCACACTCATCAATTGCGTCACCTAGGACGTTCATGATACGACCAAGTGTCTTAGTACCTACTGGTACCGAGATTGGAGCGCCAGTATTTTCAACTGTCAAACCACGACGTAAACCATCAGAGCTACCCATTACGATTGCGCGTACTACGCCACCGCCAAGTTGTTGCTGAACTTCAAGAACTAGACGCTCTTTCACTTCATTAACATTCAGAGCATCGTATACACGAGGTACTTCGCCCTGTGGGAACTCTACGTCGACTACCGCACCAATGATCTGTACGATCTTACCTGTAGCCATCGTTAATCCTCTAACTATTTAGTTTTACCTAAGCTTAAACCGCAGCTGCGCCTGAAACGATCTCAGAAAGTTCTTGTGTAATCGCCGATTGACGGGCTTTGTTGTACACAAGTTCTAAGTCATCAATAATGTCACCAGCGTTATCTGTTGCTGATTTCATTGCAATCATTCGAGCCGCTTGCTCACAAGCAAGATTCTCTACCACACCTTGATACACTTGAGATTCGACGTATCGAACTAATAGTGCATCTAGTAATGGTTTTGGCTCAGGCTCATAAATGTAGTCCCAAGCATGATCGCGTTTCATGTCTTCGCTGTCTGATTTAGGCAAAGGAAGTAATTGATCGATCGTTGGTTCTTGAACCATAGTGTTTTCAAATCTGTTAAACACTACGAACAGGCGATCCAATTCACCTTCATCATATTTCTTCAGCATAACGCTTACAGAGCCAATCAAGTCTTCAAGGCTTGGACGATCGCCCAGACCAGAAACTTGAGCTGCTACTTTCGCGCCGCTGTTATTGAAAAATGCTGTTGCTTTAGAACCTACAATTGCAAGCTCTACATCAGCACCTTTCTCAGACCAATCTTTCATGTCATTCATAGCTTTCTTGAACAAGTTAATGTTCAAACCACCACAAAGACCACGGTCTGTAGAAACGATGATGTAACCAACACGTTTGGCTTCACGTTCCTCAAGATAAGGATGCTTATACTCGAGGCTACCATTAGCCAAATGACCGATCACTTTACGCATTGTTTCTGCATATGGACGAGTAGCTTCCATTGCGTCTTGAGAACGACGCATTTTTGAAGCTGCTACCATTTCCATTGCTTTCGTAATCTTCTGTGTGCTTTTAACACTACCGATTTTATTACGTATCTCTTTTGCGCCGGCCATCGTTACTCTCCGTTAATGGTATGAGGTGGCCCTAAGACCACCTACCAATTACCAGGTCTGGGTTGCCTTGAAATCGTCAACAAGCTTTTTCAGCTCAGCTTCGATTTCTTTGTTGAAAGCACCCGTTGCGTCGATCTGTGTTGCTAGATCAGCGTATTGACCACGAGCAAACGACAGTAAAGCAGCTTCAAAATCTAGAACTTTAGACAGTTCTACGTCTTGAAGGTATCCACGCTCTGCAGCGAAGATTACTAGAGCTTGGTCAAATACAGACATAGGAGCATATTGTTTCTGCTTCATCAGTTCTGTAACTTTTTGACCGTGGTCTAGTTGCTTTTTGGTCGCTTCATCAAGATCCGATGAGAACTGTGCAAATGCTGCAAGTTCACGGTATTGAGCTAGAGCAGTACGGATACCGCCAGATAGCTTCTTGATGATTTTAGTCTGCGCCGAACCACCTACACGAGAAACTGAGATACCAGGGTCAACAGCTGGACGTACGCCCGCGTTGAATAGTTCAGTTTGTAGGAAGATCTGACCATCAGTAATCGAGATTACGTTCGTTGGTACGAATGCAGATACGTCACCAGCTTGCGTTTCGATGATAGGTAGAGCAGTTAAAGAACCAGTCTTGCCTGTCACTTCACCGTTAGTGAACTTTTCTACGTATGCTTCGCTTACACGAGCAGCACGCTCTAGTAGACGAGAGTGAAGGTAGAAAACATCACCAGGGAACGCTTCACGGCCAGGTGGACGCTTAAGTAGTAGTGAAATTTGACGGTAAGCTACCGCTTGCTTAGATAGATCATCATAAACAATCAGAGCATCTTCGCCGCGATCACGGAAGTATTCACCCATCGCACAACCAGCATACGGTGCAAGGTATTGCAGCGCTGCAGATTCAGAAGCCGATGCAACAACAACAACAGTGTTAGCCAGTGCGCCGTGCTCTTCTAGTTTGCGAACTACGTTAGCAATAGTCGACGCTTTTTGGCCGATAGCTACGTAGATAGAGAAAATACCAGAGTCTTTCTGGTTGATAATCGCATCGATCGCCATTGCTGTTTTACCAGTCTGACGGTCACCGATTACTAGTTCACGTTGACCACGACCGATAGGGATCATTGAGTCAACTGACTTGTAACCAGTTTGAACAGGTTGATCTACCGATTTACGGTCGATTACACCTGGTGCGATAATTTCTACAGGCGAAGTTAGTTTCGCTTCGATAGGACCTTTACCATCAATTGGCTCACCTAGCGTGTTTACAACACGACCAAGCATTTCAGGACCTACTGGTACTTCAAGAATACGACCAGTACCTGTAACTTTCATGCCTTCCTGTAGGTCAGCATACGGGCCCATTACAACAGCACCAACCGAATCACGGTTCAAGTTTAGTGCTAGCGCGTAACGGCCACCCGGTAGTTCGATCATTTCACCTTGCATCACGTCCGCTAGGCCGTGGATGCTAAGGATGCCATCGCTTACAGAAACGATAGTACCTTCATTGCGAGCTTCACTAACAACGTCGAAAGATTCAATACGTTGTTTAATTAGATCGCTAATTTCAGTGGAATTAAGTTGCATGCTCCAATCCCCATTAAGACTGCAATGCATCGCTCAGGCGGTCTAAACGACTGCGCGCTGAGTTATCGATGACTAGGTCTCCGGCTCGAATAATAACTCCACTAAGTAGAGTCTCATCTATACTGCAATTCAGCTGAACTTTGCGCGCTAGGCGCAGTTCCAATTTGCTGATGATGCTTGAACGTTGTTCTTCAGAAAGCTCAACGGCTGAAGTTACTTCAACGTCGATTTCTTTCTCATGCTCTTGTTTAAGCAATAAGAACTGTTTGCAAACATCAGGAAAGGCCATTAAACGACCATTCTCTGCCATCACTTTAATTAAGTTCTGACCGAATTCATCAAATTGTTCGCCACAAATTACAATGAATACTTCAGCTAACTTTTCAGCAGTCATAGAACTGCTTAATAAATTATGAACATCATCATTTTGTGCCACTTCGGCAGCAAAAGTAAGCATTTGACCCCATTGGTCTAGCTCACCTTTATCTACCGCAAAGTCAAACGCTGCTTTAGCATAGGGGCGTGCGATTGTAGTCAAATCAGACATATACAGCCCCTTGCTTTAAAGTTTTGCAGTAATGTTGTTAAGAAGATCATTGTGTACATCTTTATCGATAGTACGCTCAAGGATTTTCTCAGCACCAGCTATAGCCAGAGTTGCGACTTGTTTGCGCAGGTCATCACGGGCACGTGTGCGTTCAGCTTCAATTTCAGCTTCAGCTTGCGTTAAGATCTTCTGGCGTTCTGCCTGAGCCTCTTCGCGCGCTTCATCAATAATCTGAGCTTTACGTTTGTTTGCCTGATCAATAACCTCAGTTGCAGTGCGCTTCGCTTCCTTCATTTGCTCAGAAGCGTTGGCTTGTGCCAGGTTCAAGTCTTTAGCAGCGCGTTCAGCGGCTACAAGACCGTCAGCAATTTTTTTCTGACGTTCTTCAATTGCTTGCATAATTGGTGGCCATACATATTTCATGCAGAACCAAACAAACAGCGAAAAAGCAATTGCTTGACCTAACAGAGTTGCGTTCATATTCACAACAGCTACTCCTCGTTAAGAATCAACTACAAAAATTTAATTAACTATTGAGAGTTAATTAGCCTGCTAGCTGACTTACAAATGGGTTAGCAAACGTGAATAGTAGTGCGATTACGATACCGATCATTGGAACAGCATCCAGTAGACCAGCGATGATGAACATCTTAACTTGTAGCATTGGAGCCATTTCAGGTTGACGCGCAGCGCCTTCTAGGAATTTACCACCAAGAATAGCAAAACCAATTGCAGTACCTACGGCACAAAGACCAACAATGATAGCAACAGCGATTGCTGAAAAACTTAGTACAGTTTCCATTTACGTTCTCCGATTAACATTAATAGTTAGAATAAAGCTTAAAAATTTTTTTAGTGATCACTATCTTCATGGGCCATTGATAGATAAACGATTGTCAACATCATGAAAACAAACGCTTGAATCAAAATAACCAAGATATGGAAGATAGCCCAAGGTAGTGCACCTACCCATTGTAAGTACCACGGTAGCATTGCCGCGATAAGAATAAACACCACCTCACCCGCAAACATATTACCAAATAAACGCATACCTAGAGATAGTGGCTTCGCTAATAACGAAATTACCTCAAGTACCAAGTTAAATGGAATCATGATTGGGTGATTAAATGGATGCAGTGCCAATTCTTTAGCAAATCCGCCTAAGCCTTTCACTTTGATGCTGTAGTAGATCATCAGAGCAAAAACACCTAAAGCCATTGCCATTGTTATATTTACATCAGCTGTAGGAACCACTTTCAAGTAAGGGATACCTAGCCAATGCTCTGCAGGATACGGTAAGAAATCGATAGGCACTAAGTCCATCAAGTTCATTATGATAATCCAGCAGAATATAGTCAGTGCTAATGGAGCTACCAGAGGATTGCGGCCATGGAAAGTTTCTTTAACGTTGTCGCCAACGAATTCCACTACCATTTCAACAAAACACTGAAGCTTACCAGGTACACCTACTGTTGCTTTCTTAGCGACTGAGCGAAAAACCCAAAGGAATAACACCCCTGTCAGCACAGAAAAAAACAGACTGTCTATATGTACGTTCCAGAAACTTGTTTCCTCTACAAGACCAAACTTAGCTAAAGAAAGGTTTTGTAAATGGTGTTCAATGTATCCGGATGCTGTTGGCGCAGCCATAACTCATCCTATTTTTTATTGTTAATGAAAAGCACTGGCGCAAAGATATTAATACCTAGAACCAGTAAATAGGTCAGTTTGAGGGGAATTAATTCCACCTGCATATACATGTAGACAATAGAGAATAGTAAAACTGTGATTAAGATTTTGAGCACTTCACCAGCATAGAACGACGCCGCAACTAACTTAGTTGCGCGAGCTCCACAAAATAGGAAAGCACACACACAAAAAACTACATTCGCGATGACAAAAATACCGCCACCGATTAATGCAGCAAAACCCCAATCAGGATTAACAGCTAAACCTAACCCTATCGCCACTAATATAACCGCGCTAAGCTCGATCAATAACATTTGCTTTGCAAGCACTCGTCCTGGTCTTGCTAACGCCGCTACCATGTATTCGTTCCTCTTTAAGCCCACTTTACCACTCGCTTCAAAGCGTGCTGAGAAATTGGCGAAAATTATACGTTCAGCCAAATTGATTGCAATCACAATGCAGCAATCATTTACATTTTTGCATACAAACCGACAACTTTTGTACGAAATTACTTGTTTATTACATAATTGACCTAAATCAATTATCTCATTTAGTAATCTAGTTTAGCAATAAGTTGCTCTAATTTGTGAGGCTCATCAAGAGTAATTGTCACTTTTGACTTACCGCTAACAGAACGAGTAACTGAAACGTTTGCTTGCAATTTTTCCGTGAGTCTTCGTGAAAGTTCGATGGCTTCTTTGTCCTCGGGCTTCGATTCAGACTCAACCTCTGGTTTTAAGCACTTTTTGACGAGTTGCTCAGTTTGACGCACGGTCATTTGTTTGCTTGCCGCGGTATTAGCCGCTTCTACCTGAACATCGCCTTCAAGTGCTAGTAATGCACGAGCATGGCCCATTTCAAGTTGCTTTGACACGACCAACGCCTTTACCGGCTCAGCCAATTGGTTAAGACGCAGTAGGTTACTCACGGTTGCGCGAGATTTACCTATCACATCAGCCACCTTTTGGTGCGTTAGTTCAAATTCGTTCTGTAAACGTTCAAGAGCCTGCGCTTCCTCGATCACATTCAGGTCTTCGCGCTGAATATTCTCGATCAATGCCATTGCAATGGCGGCCTTATCTGCAACTTTCTTGACCAGACATGGAACCTGCTTAAGACCGGCTTGACGAGCGGCTCTCCAACGACGTTCACCAGCGATAATCTCAAACTGGTCCTGCGTTAAATGGCGTACAACAATCGGCTGAATAATGCCTTGAGATTGGATTGAAGCAGCCAACTCTTCTAGCGCTTCTGGCGCAATATCCTTACGCGGTTGATATACACCTGGCTTTAAACAACCAACAGCAATCTCAATCAGTTCTCCATCAGCAGACAAAGCCTGGCTATGAGAAGCAACTTGTTGTTTTTCACGAGCCAACGAGCTAGTTGCAAGCAATGCATCTAGCCCTTTTCCTAAACCACGCTTAGACATTGAGCGAATTCCTTTGGTTAGACTTATACTGGGACTTCTTCACGACGCAACATTTCGCCTGCCAGAGCAAGGTATGCTTTAGCACCTGCGGAATATTTGTCGTAGTACATTGCTGGCTTGCCATGACTTGGCGCTTCTGCCAGACGCACATTACGAGGGATCACAGTTCGGTAGACTTTATTACCGAAGTGTTTTTTGAGTTGATCAGAGACTTCATTCGATAAGCGGTTACGAGGATCATACATTGTACGTAGAAGACCTTCGATCTTCAGATCCTCGTTTACTACAGCTGCAAGTTTACTGATGGTATCCATCAATGCAGTCAAACCTTCTAGAGCAAAGTATTCACATTGCATAGGAACCAAAACGGAATCGGCCGCAGCCATCGCATTGATTGTAAGAAGATTCAATGACGGTGGACAATCAATAAAGATGAAATCATAGTTACTGCGAATGGATGCCAGCGCGTTCTTTAGGCGAACTTCGCGAGCAAACACTTCCATCAGCTTGATTTCTGCTGCCGTAACGTCACCGTTTGCAGCGATGAGATCGTAATTACCAGATGTACTTCGGCAAACTACCTCATCAAATGGGCTGTCTTCAACTAGCAAATCGTAAGCAGTTGCTTCAACCTGATATTTGTCGACACCACTCGCCATAGTGGCATTACCTTGAGGGTCGAGGTCAACAACCAATATCTTGCGTTTAGTTGCCGCCATTGATGCTGCTAAGTTAACACAAGTTGTTGTTTTTCCTACGCCACCTTTCTGGTTGGCAATTGCTACAATTCTACCCACTATGGCCTCGCTGATTATCCCTGACGCGATAAAGTAACTAAATGACGCTCTCCATCAAGCTCTGGCACTTGCAAAGCTTTGATGTCTGTCACTGAACACCATTCAGGTAACAGGTCGATTTCGTCTCTAGGATGTTGTCCCTTAAGAGCCAAAAATACACCGGATTGCTCTTTAGGTAAATGATGACACCACTCTACCATGTCTGTCATTGAAGCAAACGCACGGCTGAGCACTGCATCAAACTTTTCTTCTGGTTGAAATTCTTCAACACGGCTTTGTACTGGAACAACGTTGTCGATGCCCAATTCATGAATAACTTGTTTAATAAAACGAATACGCTTGCCTAGGCTATCGAGCAAGTAAAACTCGCAGTCAGGGTTCATGATTGAGAGCGGAATCCCAGGAAGACCAGGGCCTGTACCTACATCAATAAAGCGCTTGCCTTGTAAGTGAGTGCTAACAATGATGCTATCTAAGATATGTTTCACCATCATTTCTTGCGGGTCACGAACAGACGTTAAATTATAAGCCTTGTTCCATTTATTGAGTAACTCAACGTAGCCCACTAATTGGCCACGTTGTTTTTCCGATACTTCAAGTTCAGTCTGGCCAATCAGGTGATCCAGTTTTTCGCGTAATACGCTCATTATGCTTCCTCACCTTTTTTCAATAGGCCGTGCTTTTTCAGATAAACCAACAAAATCGAGATTGCAGCAGGCGTAATACCAGAGATACGTGATGCAATACCGATCGAGTCAGGTTTAGCGGTAGTTAGTTTTAGAACCACTTCGTTAGAAAGCCCTTTTACCTTGCTGTAATCGATGTCAGCCGGCAGTTTGGTGTTTTCATGACGCAGTGATTTTTCAATTTCATCTTGTTGACGCTGGATATAACCATCGTACTTAACTTGGATCTCAACTTGCTCTGAGGCTTGTTGATCTTCCAGTGCAGGACCGAAACGATCCAACGACGTTAGCTGTGAATAAGTCATTTCAGGACGACGAAGAAGATCTTCACCACTCGCTTCACGAGACATTGGTGTTTTAAGGATCTGGTTCAATTGATCAATATCTTCAGATTTTGGATTAATCCATGTTTCTTTAAGACGTTGACGCTCTTTCTCCATGTTTTCCATCTTCTCGTTGAATCGCGTCCAACGAGCATCGTCGACCAAGCCAAGTTCACGTGACTTTTCAGTCAAACGGATATCGGCGTTGTCTTCACGTAGCAACAAGCGATATTCGGCGCGAGATGTAAACATGCGGTACGGTTCTTTGGTACCCATTGTCGACAAATCATCGATAAGTACACCCATGTAAGCTTGATCGCGGCGTGGGCTCCAGCCCTCTTTGCCTTGCGTAAACAAACTCGCATTCAAACCGGCCATTAAGCCTTGTGCTGCAGCTTCTTCGTAGCCAGTGGTGCCATTGATTTGCCCCGCAAAGAACAGACCCTTAATAAACTTGGTTTCGTAAGTCAGTTTAAGATCGCGAGGGTCAAAGAAATCGTACTCAATCGCGTAGCCAGGACGAACGATGTGTGCGTTCTCAAAACCTTTCATTGAGTGAACGATTTTTACCTGAACATCAAACGGCAAACTGGTTGAAATACCATTCGGGTATAACTCGTGCGTCGTTAGGCCTTCAGGCTCAATGAAAATTTGGTGACTGTTTTTATCAGCAAAGCGCATCACTTTGTCTTCAATCGACGGACAGTAACGAGGGCCAATACCTTCAATCACACCTGCGTACATCGGGCTGCGATCGAGATTGGCACGAATAACGTCATGCGTATTTTCGTTAGTGTGCGTGATGTAACATGGAATCTGACGCGGCTGCTGAGCTCGGTTACCCATGAATGAGAAAACCGGAGTCGGATTATCGCCGTGTTGAACCTCAAGCTCAGAAAAATCAACGCTGCGTGCATCGATGCGAGGAGGTGTACCCGTTTTCAGGCGATCAACACGAAATGGAAGATCACGAAGACGGTCAGCAAGCGCGATCGATGGTGGATCACCCGCACGTCCACCCGATGAACTTTCCATACCAATATGGATCTTACCGCCTAGGAATGTGCCTACCGTTAAGACCACAGCGTTAGCGCGGAATTTGAGGCCCATTTGCGTAACCACACCCACCACTTGATCTTGTTCAACGATCAAGTCATCAACCGACTGTTGGAACAGAGTTAGGTTTGGTGTGTTTTCAAGAACATTACGGACAAAGGCTTTGTAAAGTGCGCGGTCAGCTTGTGCACGAGTTGCACGTACCGCAGGGCCTTTTGATGCGTTTAATGTTCTGAACTGAATACCTGCATGATCAATAGCTTGCGCCATTAATCCACCCATAGCATCGACCTCTTTTACCAAGTGGCCCTTACCGATCCCGCCAATGGCTGGGTTGCAAGACATCTGTCCCAACGTATCGATATTATGAGTTAGTAATAACGTACTTTGACCAGTACGTGCAGATGCGAGTGCGGCTTCCGTTCCTGCATGGCCACCACCAACAACGATGACGTCAAATTTTTCGTGATAAAGCATGAACCGACCTCAGGTACTCAAACGTTTCTAGATTGATAAAAAGGAGCGATATTCTACCTGTTTTCATAGCTTGAGAAAACGTTTTTGGAATTTTTCGAGAAAGCTGTTTTTAATTAATATAGATAAGATCTTTAAAGAGATCTTTTATTAGATCTATTATTAGGATCGAGGGTATCTGTGGATAAGTCAAAAATGATCAACAAGATCATGGATCTTTTTTGGATCAAAGGATGTGATCTAACTTTGATCATGATGAGGATTAGCTGGGATCAAAATGGCTACTTATACACAAGGGGAAATTACCTAGAAAGTTGTTATTTGGATAACTATAGGTTAATAACCGTATATTTATGATCTTATCCACAGAGAAAATTGAAAAAAATGACATGTATTTCGATTTATTTTCAAAAAAGTTATTCACAATCACGATATTCAGAGACAAAAAAAGCGGCATAAGCCGCTTTTTAGAAGATTGAGGAGTTAAAACTGGTCACTATGATCGTTAAACCAATCCTCTGCAGCATCCTCAGGAACCGGTGTTTCAAGAACATCGATGGTAAAACACGCTGAAATAGGCTGAGCACCAAGCTTTTCTAGAAGCGAATAAGCAGACTGGCCTGCAGAACAGAAGGTGTCGTAGCTTGAGTCACCAAGAGCAACCACAGCAAAGCGAATCGCGCTTAAATCTGGAGATTCTTGATTCAATGACTTGATCAAAGGTTGGATATTATCAGGAAACTCACCCGCACCATGCGTCGATGTCACCACTAACCAAGTACCTTGCTGCGGAATATTGTTGTATTCTGGCTGATTATGAAGCTCGATCTCGTGCCCTTGAGCCTCTAGAAGATCGTTAAGGTGATCGCCAACGTATTCAGCGCCACCTAAGGTGCTGCCAGTAATAATGTGGATCATTAAGCTGTCCTTACAAAAGAAAAGGCCAGCGTAAGCCAGCCTTTATGGTTATTTACCGATACAGAATGAAGAAAATATACGACCTAATAAATCATCTGAACTGAACTCGCCAGTGATCTCATTGAGGTGCTGTTGGGTGATTCTGAGCTCTTCCGCTAATATCTCTCCGGCCATGTAACCTTCAAGCTGTTGCTGCCCAATATCAAGGTGTTCCGATGCGCGTTCTAGGGCATCTAAGTGGCGGCGACGTGCCATAAAGCCACCTTCGTTGCCACCAGCAAAGCCCATGCACTCTTTAAGATGGCTACGTAGGGCATCGACACCTTCACCTGTTTTTGCAGATAGACGGATCAGAGTCGGATCATTTACATGGCAGATCCCGAGTTCTTCACTGGTTTGATCCGCTTTGTTACGGATCACCGTCATACCGATGTTATTGGGTAGACGATCAACGAAATCTGGCCAAATTTCTTTAGGGTCCGTTGCCGTTGTTGTTGTGCCATCCACCATAAATAATACGCGGTCTGCTTGTGCAATTTCTTCCCAAGCGCGTTCAATACCGATTTTTTCTACTTCATCGGAAGCATCACGCAGGCCTGCAGTATCAATAATGTGCAGTGGCATGCCGTCAATATGGATATGTTCACGCAGTACATCACGTGTCGTTCCCGCAATATCGGTCACAATGGCAGATTCTTTACCCGACAGCGCATTCAATAGGCTTGATTTCCCCGCATTTGGGCGGCCTGCAATCACGACCTTCATGCCTTCACGCATAATGGAGCCCTGATTGGCTTCTTGGCGCACAGCTTCTAGGTTATCAATGATAGCTTGTAAGTCAGTACTTACTTTACCGTCAGCCAGAAAATCAATTTCTTCTTCTGGGAAATCAATCGCCGCTTCAACGTAGATTCTTAAGTAAATCAGAGAATCTACCAGTGTATTAATGCGTTTAGAGAATTCACCTTGCAGGGATTGTAGTGCTGATTTCGCTGCTTCTTCTGAGCTTGCGTCAATCAGGTCGGCAATCGCTTCTGCTTGTGTTAAGTCCATCTTGTCGTTCAAGAAGGCACGTTCAGAGAACTCACCAGGACGCGCGGCACGTACACCAGAGATGGATAGGATACGTTTGATCAGCATGTCCATAACCACAGGACCACCGTGGCCTTGCAGCTCTAACACATCTTCGCCTGTGAACGAATGTGGGTTAGGGAAGTAAAGTGCAATACCTTGGTCGAGTTCGGTGCCATTGTGAGATTTAAAAGGCAGGTACTCGGCATAGCGCGGTTTTAGTACTTTGCCTGTTACTTCAAGCGCGACTTGAGCGGCTTGTGGGCCTGAAACGCGGATAATACCGACGCCACCACGCCCTGGCGCAGTCGCTTGAGCAACAATCGTATCTGTAGTCATAGTTGTGCCTGCTAGCATGTGAAGGCCAAAGGGGGCGTTCACGATTAATCAATTAGCTGAATTGTAATCAGCTCAAAACAAAAAGGCGACCTTTTGGTCGCCTTTCTTTTATCTCTTTCTGTTATCGAACTTACTTAGAGTGTAAGCCTTTCTTTTCCAGCGCGCGGTAGATAAGCGTTTGCTGAATCAGAGTTACGATGTTCGATACTAGCCAGTAAAGAACCAGACCTGAAGGGAAGAACAAGAAGAAGAAAGTAAACATAACCGGCATAAAGGTCATGATTTTCTGCTGCATTGGATCCGTTACAGTAGTCGGGCTCATCTTCTGGATTAGGAACATTGAAGCACCCATCAGAAGTGGCAAGATGTAGTATGGGTCTTGTGCTGAAAGGTCAGTAATCCAACCGAAGAACGGTGAGTGACGCAGTTCAACAGACTCCATTAGTGCCCAGTATAGCGAAATGAAGATCGGCATTTGCAAGATGATAGGTAAACAGCCACCAAGTGGGTTTACTTTCTCTTTCTTGTACAGCTCCATCATTTCTTGGCTCATGCGTTGACGGTCGTCGCCAATACGCTCACGCATTGCTGTCAGCTTAGGCTGAAGCATACGCATTTTCGCCATAGACGTGTACTGAGCTTTCGTTAGTGGGTACATCGCACCACGAACGATAAACGTTAGACAGATGATTGCTAGACCCCAGTTCACAACGATGCCTTGAATGAACGAAAGCAGAGTATGAAGTGGTTTAGCAATGAACCATAGCCAACCGTAGTCAACTACTAGGTCTAGGTTTGGTGCAACTGCAGCCATTTGGTCTTGAAGTTTAGGACCAACCCAAAGCGTTGCTTTGAAGCTTGCTTCGTCGCCAGTAGCGATGGTTTTGTTCGGCATGCGAACACCAATGTCGCCAAGGTTACCAATTACACGAGTGTAAAGGTTGCTGCCTGCTTCGTCGCGTGGGATCCAAGCACTTGCAAAGTAGTGCTGAATCATCGCTGCCCAACCTTGACCATTTGCTAGGTTAAGAGACAGGTTGCGATCTTGCATGTCGTCGAAGCTGTATTTTTTGTAACGCGTATCTTCCGTAGAGTAAGCACCACCACGGTAAGTTGGCATTGTTAAGCTACCGCCGTCATCCATAACGTTTTGACGTAGGTGAGCGTACATGCCGAATGTCGCGTTGTTACCAGAGTTGTTGACTACATCGTATTCAACATCCATTGCGTAGCTGCCACGCTTAAGAATGAATGTTTTCGTGTAATCAAGGCCGTTCGCTTGGTAAGTCATCGGGATGCGTAGTTCATCCTGACCATCAGCAAGCGTGAAGCTGTCTGCTGAAACTGTGTAGCTTGGGCGGTTTGTGCTGCTTAGGTCGATACCTTGAGGACCCACTAGACCGCTTTGTGCGATAAATTGGTGACCTGGTTCGTTCTTAAGAAGAACAAACGTATCTTCAGAATCAAACTCAGCAGAGTAATCATTTAGATTTGCTTTAACGACATCACCACCAACCGTATCAATTGACAGAGTCAGTACATCAGTTGTTACTGTGATAGTTTTTGCAGAAGCAACTTGGCCCGGAGTTGGGTCTAGATCATCTGCATAAGATGGCGCTGGTAGGGTGCTGCCAGATTGTGCCTGCTCAACCGCTTGTGGTGCTGGGTTCTGAGCTACGTTCCATTGTTGGAACAGTAGAAAAGAAACCAATGCCAGTGCGATTAACAGGATATTACGTTGAGAATCCATCGTTATTTATCTCTGTCTTGTTTTTGGACCGGTGGAACGGGGTCGAAGCCCCCTTCGTTCAAAGGATGGCATTTTAATAGACGTTTGCCTGATAACCAACACCCTTTTACAAAACCGTGAGCTTTCAACGCTTCTATCGCATATAAAGAGCAGGTTGGAGTAAATCGGCAGCGTGGGCCGATGAGTGGACTAATAAACCATCTATAAAAATAGATGGGTATTAGCGCTATCCACGCGAAGGGCGAGACAGGCGAAGCCATAATTTGTCGAGTAGCTTGAACATTTCTTCATTGCTTAAATCTTGCGCGCTCTTTTTAGCGATTACAACAAAATCTTTGTTAGGAAGTTTGTGTTGAGTGTTACGAAAGCTTTCACGAGTAAGACGCTTGAATCGGTTACGACCCACGGCGGTTTTAATCTGCTTTTTCGGAACAGCTAATCCAAGGCGAGGATTTGAAAGAGAGTTATTTCGGGCAATGATGGTGAAATGAGGGGAGCCGGCTCGATGAGCTTGCTTGAAGACATTCTGATAATGTTCGGGAGTTAACAAGCGTAACTCCCGACCGAAGGCTAGCTTATTCAAAATAATCAAAGATTACTTAGAAAGACGCTTACGGCCTTTTGCACGACGTGCATTGATTGTTGCGCGACCGTTCTTAGTAGCCATGCGAGCACGGAAACCGTGTGTACGCTTACGCTTTAGAACTGTAGGTTGAAAAGTGCGTTTCATTGTAATTACCTTACTGATCAGTAGTTTTAGGTTTTTGTTAAACCCGGCGTGGGCATTTTTTCTCTTCTTTATATAAGAAAGGAAAACCGACGCCTCTCAACAAAGAGGCGGAATTGTAATCACTGTCACAAAAAGTGTCAATGATTGGGTTAACTAAAATTCCGGTCGGGGGATTATACGTAGAATAACTAAAATCACAAGGATCCTTAGTCGATCCCGACCTTATTTAAGAATTTTTGTAATTTAGGATCCTGTGGATTACCAAAAATATCCTGTGGAGATCCCTGTTCGACAATATGGCCATCAGCCATGAAGATCACTCGGTCTGCAACCTCTTTAGCAAATTGCATTTCATGGGTGACCACCAGCATGGTTTGATGCTGATTTGCCAATTTTTTCATTAGGTTAAGTACTTCACCAACCCACTCAGGATCGAGCGCTGAAGTCGGCTCATCGAACAATAAAAGCTCTGGTTGAAGGGCCATTGCTCGGCCAATGCCAACACGTTGTTGCTGCCCACCAGAAAGCGCTGCTGGGTAGCTATCTGCTCTGTCACCTAAACCGATATCATCTAATATTTGTTGTGCTTTTTCATGAGCTTGCTGCTTTTTCCAACCACGAACGGTAATCAAACCTTCTGCAATATTCTGCTTTGCCGTTTGGTGAGCAAATAGCGCGTAGTTTTGGAACACAAAACCGGTCTTACGACGCAGTGCGAGTACCTCGGCTTTGGTGTGTTTTTTTACATCAACGTTAATATCATCGATGGAAATCTTGCCTTGATCGGCTTGCTCGAGAAAGTTAACGCAGCGCAGCAGTGTAGACTTACCCGTACCACTTGAACCTATGATGACAATTATCTCACCTTGATTGATTTCTAGGTCGATCCCTTTAAGAACTTCGGTGTCACCAAACTGCTTGTGGATATTTTCTAATTTGATCATCGTACATATGCCTTATTCAGTTTCACTTCGGCCCAGATTTGAATACGAGTGAGGATAACCACCACGCCCCAATAAATCAGCGCAACCGCTAGGAAAGCCTCAAAGAAGCGGAAACTTGAAGATGCTTCCATTTGAGCTTTGGCCATGATTTCAGCCACACCTAAGGTGAAGGCAAGGGAAGTTGACTTGATCATGTCGATGAAATAGTTCATCAAAGACGGCAGTGCCACACGGGTAGCCTGCGGCAAGATCACTCGACGCATAGCTTGGCTGGTTGTCATACCGACTGAGAGGCTGGCTTCCATTTGGCTACGATCGATACCGATTATGGCAGCACGAATACTTTCAGCCATGTAGGCTGCAAAGTGCAAGGTTAAGCCGATAACCGCGGCGCCGAACGCATCGAGTCCAACCATCCATGGAAATACCTGGGGTAGGCCGTAGTATAGAAGGAACAGTTGTACCAACAGTGGCGTGCCTCGGAAGAAGCTAATATACAACTGGCTCAGTTGGTCGAGTACTGGGATTTTGAATACACGAATGTTCGCCAGTATCAAAGATAGAATCAGAGCGAAAAATAAGCCCCAGATTGCCATCTCCATAGTGGTGCCTAAATACTTCAGCAGTATTGGCAACAGACCTAGCATGTAGTTAAAGTCAAATCCCATAATCTATCTCATATTTTTATTGGAAGTATTGTTTGGAAATACTGTTATATCAGGCTTTTTAATCAGTACACATAAGCAAAAAGCCCACCGCTGTATAAGCAGTGGGCTCTGAATGCGTTGAGTGAGTAATTACTTCTTAGTAATGTCCGCACCGAACCATTTTTGAGAGATGCTCTCTAGCGTACCATCTTCACGCATTGCTGCGAGTGCTTGGTTTACTTCAGCTTGCAGTTTTTTGCCGTTGTCGTTGTTTACGAAAGGCCATGCATTCTCGATAGTCTCGAATGGTTGTCCTGCTAGCTGTAATGGTAGACCAGTCTTCTTAATAAGCTCTAGTGCTGATAGGCGATCCATAACGAATGCATCGGCACGACCCAGTGCAACATCATGCTCAATACCCGTATCGTAGGTTTTCACATTGATTTTGCCATCTTTATCGTAGCTGCGTAATAGTTGCTCAAAGTTTGAACCAAGGTTTACTGCAACCGTCTTGCCATCAAGGTCTTCGATGCCTTGAATGCTGTCATTACCTTTACGAACGGTAATTTGTGCGCCGTCTACTACGTATGGGTCTGCGAATAGGTATTTCGCTTTACGTGCATCCGTGATTGTAATTTGGTTTGAAATCGTATCGATTCGACCCGTTTCAAGAAGACCGAACAGACCAGAGAAGTTTGCAGTCACGTATTCAACGCTATAGTCATTACGTTTACCGATCTCATCCCATAAATCCACTTCAAAACCTTGTAGTTGGTCTTGTTTAACGAAAGTGAATGGGAAGTAGCGACCAGACATGCCGACTTTAACTTCAGTCGCAGCTTGAACAGTAGCAGCAGAGAGTGCGATAGCCGCAATTGCAGCCTTAATCCAGTTATTCATTTGGTAACTCCTTATATTTATAGGGTTGGATGTTACTGGGAAATTGCTCAATAGAATAAATAACCAGATGTTATTAACCATAACCAGATCGCATTCTCGATTTGGGGATAACTAGCAAGGATCCGGGCATAAGTGGATCGTTGTGTGAGTAAAGTAGGGGCAAGATGTGTGGATCCAGCCAATTTTGCCCTATTTATTGTGAATAACTTGGATCTTATTCACTGGATCTGTGATCAATTGCTGGTGATCTGACTTATCAACAGGTAAAATTAGCGGTCATTTCATATAACTTAAATAGAGTGGGGCACCGTGTCATCTTCGCTTTGGTTGCAATGCTTGCAACAGCTTCAAGAAGAATTACCAGCTACAGAATTCAGTATGTGGGTACGTCCGTTACAAGCGGAGCTCAATGGTAATACTCTAACTCTATTTGCACCAAACCGATTTGTACTCGATTGGGTGCGCGATAAGTACTTAAATAGCATCAACCGTTTGCTACAAGAATATTGTGGTAATGATATTCCGCATCTTCATTTTGAGATCGGAAGCAAACGAGTGACTGCTCCAAAATCTGAGACTATCGCCCCAGCTCGTACACGTACAGCCGCTGATGTGGCCGCTGAATCGTCAGCACCTGCGCAGTTACAAGCTCGTAAGCCTGTTCACAATATATGGCGTGATGAAGAGCCCGTAGCGGTTGACCTTAACCACCGTTCAAACGTAAACCCAAAACATAAGTTCAATAACTTTGTTGAGGGTAAATCAAACCAATTGGGTTTGGCGGCGGCACGTCAGGTTTCTGATAATCCAGGAACAGCCTATAACCCGTTGTTTTTATACGGTGGAACTGGTTTAGGTAAGACGCACTTGTTGCATGCGGTGGGTAACGCCATTGTTGACAACAAACCGAATGCGAAAGTGGTTTACATGCATTCTGAGCGTTTTGTTCAGGATATGGTGAAGGCGCTACAAAATAACGCGATTGAAGAATTTAAGCGCTACTACCGTAGTGTTGATGCCTTGCTTATCGATGATATCCAATTCTTCGCGAATAAAGAGCGTTCTCAAGAAGAGTTCTTCCATACCTTTAACGCGCTGCTTGAAGGCAACCAACAGATCATCCTAACGTCTGACCGTTATCCAAAAGAGATCAACGGGGTAGAGGATCGTCTTAAATCTCGCTTCGGTTGGGGTTTGACGGTTGCGATTGAGCCACCAGAGCTTGAGACTCGTGTTGCGATCTTAATGAAGAAAGCAGAAGACCACCAAATTCATCTTGCGGATGAAGTGGCATTCTTTATTGCTAAGCGTTTACGCTCTAACGTTCGTGAGCTTGAGGGCGCATTGAACCGTGTTATTGCGAATGCAAACTTCACTGGCCGTCCGATCACGATCGATTTCGTGCGTGAAGCACTGCGTGACTTACTTGCCCTGCAAGAAAAACTGGTCACTATTGATAATATTCAAAAGACAGTCGCTGAATACTACAAAATCAAAGTTGCTGATCTATTATCTAAACGTCGTTCTCGTTCTGTTGCTCGTCCACGCCAACTGGCGATGGCACTGGCTAAAGAGTTAACTAACCACAGCTTGCCTGAGATTGGCGATGCATTCGGTGGCCGTGACCACACGACCGTACTGCACGCTTGTCGTAAGATTGCTCAGCTGCGTGAAGAGAGCCACGACATTAAAGAAGATTATTCGAACTTGATTCGTACCCTTTCTTCTTAATACACAGTATTCTTAACCTTAATAAGCAGAATCTTGGCCACGTACTATTACGCAGTGCCATTTAGACCGTAAGAGCAAGATATGAAATTTACCATTGAACGTAGTCACCTGATTAAGCCATTACAACAAGTATCTGGCGCACTCGGTGGCAGGCCAACGCTTCCAATTCTAGGAAACCTACTGATTAAAGTAGAAGATAACGTGTTGTCGATGACAGCAACGGATCTAGAAGTTGAACTGATCAGCCGTGTAACGCTTGAAGGTGATTTCGAAGCGGGCAGCATTACCGTACCTTCACGTAAGTTCCTAGATATCTGTCGTGGCTTGCCAGACAGCTCAGTGATCACCGTGGTATTGGATGGTGACCGTGTTCAGGTTCGCTCTGGTCGTAGCCGCTTCTCATTGGCAACATTACCTGCGGCAGATTTTCCAAACATTGAAGACTGGAGCAGTGAAGTTGAAGTGTCAGTGACACAAACTGAGCTACGCGGTCTTATCGAGAAAACCCAATTCTCAATGGCGAACCAAGATGTTCGTTATTACCTCAACGGTATGTTGTTTGAGATTGAAGGTTCAATCCTACGAAGTGTCGCAACTGATGGTCACCGTATGGCGGTATCTCAAGCACAATTGGGTGCCGATTTTGCTCAGAAGCAGATCATTGTTCCTCGTAAAGGTGTGCAAGAGTTAGTGAAGCTACTGGATGCACCAGAGCAACCGGTAACGCTGCAGATTGGTAACTCTAATGTGCGTGCTGAAGTGAACAACTATGTCTTCACTTCTAAGCTGGTTGATGGTCGTTTCCCTGATTATCGCCGCGTAATGCCGCAAAATACTACTAAGACACTTGAAGCTGGTTGTGATGAATTACGTTCAGCATTTTCTCGTGCTGCGATTCTGTCGAATGAAAAATTCCGTGGTGTTCGCGTTAATCTTGTAGATAGCGAGATGCGCATTACCGCGAACAACCCAGAACAAGAAGAAGCGGAAGAAGTGTTAGATGTTAACTTCGACGGTGACGCGCTAGAGATTGGCTTCAATGTAAGCTACGTGTTGGATGTTCTGAACACACTACGTTGTGAGCAAGTTCGCATCTCCATGTCAGACGCGAATGCGAGTGCCTTGATTGAGAATGCACAAGACGACAGCGCGATGTACGTTGTTATGCCTATTCGCTTATAAGCGTTGTTTGTGATGTTTACTGATCAACAACGTTTACCTATCGAGTCGTGATTGAAGATTAATATGAAGACGTTATGCCTTTATCGCGCTTAATCGTTAAGCAGTTTAGAAATATAGAAGCCTGTGACATTCAACCGTCATCAGGCTTTAACTTTCTTATAGGGGCTAACGGGAGCGGAAAAACCAGTGTCCTTGAAGCGGTATATCTGCTCGGACATGGTCGCTCATTTAAGAGTTCACTCACCGGCCGTATCATACAAAACGAGTGCAGTGAGCTGTTTGTCCATGGCCGTTTTATGACCTCGGATCAATTTGAGCTGCCAATTGGCATTAATAAGCAGCGCGATGGCACCACAGAGGTTAAAATAAGCGGTCAAACTGGGCAAAAATTGGCTCAGTTAGCTCAGGTTTTACCTTTGCAGTTGATTCACCCGGAAGGGTTTGATTTACTAACCGATGGACCTAAGCATCGCCGCGCATTCATTGATTGGGGAGTCTTCCACAGTGAGTCGGGTTTTTATGATGCATGGGGCAGGGTAAAGCGCCTCAATAAACAGCGTAATGCATTATTGAAAACGGCGACGAACTATCGAGAGCTGAGCTATTGGGATCAAGAATTGGCCCGTTTAGCGGAAAGCATCAGCCAGTGGCGTGCCACTTACGTTGAACAGCTAAAAGAAGTCGCTGAAGAAATCTGCGCGACCTTCTTACCTGAGTTTGAGATAAAGATTAACTATTATCGTGGCTGGGATAAAGACACCCCATATGCCGAGATTTTAGAAAAGAATTTTGAAAGGGATCAGCAGCTTGGTTACACCTTTAGTGGGCCAAACAAAGCGGATCTAAAGATAAAAGTGAACGGCACTCCAGTGGAAGATGTCTTGTCACGAGGTCAGTTGAAGTTGATGGTGTGCGCGTTGCGAGTAGCACAAGGGCAACACCTCACTCAAATGACAGGTAAGCAGTGCATCTATTTGATAGATGACTTCGCTTCCGAATTAGATAGCCAACGCCGAGCACGTCTTGCTGAGTGTTTAAAGGCGACCCAGGCTCAAGTTTTTGTAAGCTCTATTACCGCTGATCAGATTGCAGATATGCATGACGAAAATAGCAGGATGTTTCATGTGGAACATGGCAAAATAGAGCAAGGATAATTAGTCAGAGAGTAACTATGTCAGATAATTACGATTCATCGAGTATTAAAGTACTGAAGGGTCTGGATGCGGTACGTAAGCGTCCTGGAATGTACATTGGCGACACGGATGATGGTACCGGTCTGCACCACATGGTTTTTGAGGTGGTAGATAACTCTATTGATGAAGCACTCGCTGGTCACTGTAATGACATCATTGTAACTATCCATGAAGATAGTTCTGTGTCAGTAAGCGATGACGGCCGTGGTATTCCAACTGAATTGCACCCAGAAGAAAAAGTATCAGCAGCAGAAGTAATCATGACGGTTCTTCACGCTGGTGGTAAGTTCGATGATAACTCGTACAAAGTATCTGGTGGTTTGCACGGTGTTGGTGTTTCAGTAGTTAACGCACTTTCTAAGCAAGTTACTCTTACTATCCACCGCGGTGGCAAAATCCACACTCAAACATACTGCCACGGTGAGCCTCAAGCGCCACTAGCGGTTGTGGGTGATACGGACAAAACAGGTACAGAGATTCGTTTCTGGCCGAGTGAAGAAACCTTCACTAACATTGAGTTCCATTACGATATTTTAGCTAAGCGTCTACGCGAGCTATCATTCTTGAACTCAGGTGTATCAATTAAGCTAATTGATAAGCGCGAAGAAGACAAAATGGATCACTTCGAATACGAAGGCGGCATCCAAGCGTTTGTTGAACATCTTAATACCAACAAAACACCAATCATCCAAAAGATTTTCCACTTTGATTCAGAGCGTGATGACGGCATTACCGTTGAAGTTGCAATGCAGTGGAACGATGGTTACCAAGAAAACATCTACTGTTTCACCAACAACATCCCTCAACGCGATGGTGGTGCTCACTTAGCGGGTTTCCGTGCTGCACTAACGCGTACTCTGAACAGCTTCATGGATAAAGAAGGCTTCTCGAAGAAAGCGAAGACTTCAACATCAGGTGATGATGCTCGTGAAGGTTTGACGGCGATTGTTTCAGTGAAAGTGCCAGATCCTAAGTTCTCAAGCCAAACTAAAGACAAGCTGGTTTCTTCAGAAGTGAAGTCTGCCGTTGAGTCTACGATGGGTGAGAAGCTATCTGAGTTCCTAATTGAGAACCCAGGTGAAGCGAAAATCGTTTGTTCTAAAATTATCGATGCAGCGCGTGCTCGTGATGCAGCGCGTAAAGCTCGTGAGATGACTCGTCGTAAAGGCGCATTAGATTTAGCGGGTCTTCCAGGTAAACTAGCCGACTGTCAGGAAAAAGATCCTGCTCAGTCTGAACTATACATTGTGGAAGGAGACTCTGCTGGCGGATCAGCTAAGCAGGGGCGTAACCGTAAGAACCAAGCAATCCTACCGCTTAAAGGTAAAATCCTTAACGTAGAGAAAGCGCGTTTCGATAAAATGCTGTCTTCTCAAGAAGTAGCAACGCTAATCACAGCCCTTGGTTGTGGTATTGGCCGTGATGAATACAACCCAGATAAACTGCGTTACCACAACATCATCATCATGACCGATGCCGATGTCGATGGTTCTCATATCCGTACTCTGCTACTGACGTTCTTCTACCGTCAAATGCCAGAGTTGATTGAACGTGGTTACATCTACATTGCTCAACCGCCACTTTACAAAGTGAAGAAGGGTAAGCAAGAGCAGTACATCAAAGATGAAGATGCGATGAACCAGTATCAAGTATCTTTGGCTTTAGACAATGCAGAACTGCACGTAAATCCTGAAGCACCTGCGTTTGCCGGTGAAGGCTTAGAGAAGCTTGTTCAGCAATACAATGCAGGCATCAAGCTCGTTGATCGTATGAGCCGCCGCTACCCACGCGCATTGGTTCACGAACTGATTTACGTTCCTCGCCTAACCGCTGAGCAGTGTCATGATGACGCGGTGGTTGAAGCTTGGGGTAAGCAGCTAGTAGAGCAGCTAAACGGTAAAGAAGCGGGTGCAAGCCAATACAGCCTTGAAGTTGAAAAACACGAAGAGCTAGGTTTAAGCGTTCCTAAGATTGTGGTTCGTACTCATGGTGTAACTCATGAGCACGTACTGAGCATTGACCTTATCAACTCGAAAGAGTTTGGCAAGCTAGCGGATCTTTCTGAAGCACTTGATGGCCTGATTGAAGAAGGTGCTTACATTAAGCGTGGTGAGCGTACTCAAGAAGTTTCTAGCTTCGTTGAAGCTCTGAACTGGTTAGTGAAAGAGTCTCGTCGTGGCCTGAGCCTACAACGATACAAAGGTCTAGGTGAGATGAACCCTGATCAGCTTTGGGAAACAACTATGGATCCTGAAACTCGTCGTATGATGCAAGTAACGATTGAAGATGCTGTTGGTGCTGACCTGTTGTTTACAACGTTGATGGGCGACCAAGTTGAACCTCGTCGTAACTTCATCGAAGAAAACGCACTTAAAGTAGCTAACCTAGACGTTTAGATTGCTTTCTCTTTGCTGGATTGACCGATTTCTGCGTCGAAGGTGCTCATTTATACTTATAAATTGCGCGCCTTCTTCTTGAACTCAGCCAATCCATCTTCGATAAAGAAACCTAAATTATTTAAAAGCACTATCCAAAGGGTAGTGCTTTTTTGTGTCTATAAGGTATTGAAAAATATTGGATTGGAAAAATAATTGAAAATAAACGCTTGAAACTGATTTGCTCAATCCACATATCTAGTTGTGAAGAGGATGACTGTCTTGCTCTACAAGAGAAGAAACAGAACCTTCATAACCGTTGCTAGAGTATCGCTCAATAGAGGATAACTTTGGCAGCACACAACTTAAAAATTGATTCATTGTCATGTCCCAGAGTTGTCACCAAACGAGGTGAAACCCGTGGAATGCGAATTGAATCCCTTAGCTGTTTACTGAATCATTCACAGGTTCGATCTCAGTAAAAATTACAGCTAAGACTATTGCTTACTAAAAGGATAGCATTATGAGAACTGTAGATTTCACTCCACTTTACCGCAACGCAATCGGCTTCGATCGTCTATTCAACATGATGGAATCGAACACGTCGAAAAATACTTCTGGCGGTTACCCTCCTTACAACATCGAGCAAAAAGACGAGAATAACTACCGTATTACTATGGCAGTGGCTGGTTTTGCAGATGATCAATTAGACCTTACTCAAAAAGAGAATATGCTAATTGTTAAAGGTGAGCGTAAAGCCGAAGCCGAGAAAACTTTCGTATACCAAGGTATTGCAGAGCGCGATTTCGAGCGCAAATTCCAACTGGCTGACTATGTAAAAGTGGTGGGCGCAAGCATGGAAAATGGTCTTCTTCATATCGACCTAGAACGCGAAATTCCAGAAGCGATGCAACCACGTAAGATTGCTATTAATGGTAATGGTCTAATCGAAGGCTAATACCCGTCATACTTGAAGCTACAGCGTTGTTGACGTCGTAAATTCCCCCTAATCACATAGGTTCCCTATGCTCATAGGGTTGAATTTTCTAGTCGCCTAGCTGAACCCCCAATTATTTAGGGTATTCAAGTGACAAAAACTATCGGGAAGTAAAAGTGAAAGAGCACCAGTACCTTGAAGAAGGTCGGTGCTCTTTATTGTATTTGGCCTACAGTAACCTAAAAGGTTTTATTACTGTTTTGAGTAAGCCTTTTTCACTTCTTCAGCAATGATTGAAATGCCTTTCTGCATCGCCTCATCATCTTGCACGTAGTTCATACGTAGACACTGATGAGCATGATCCCACTCGTCTTCTTGGCCGATAAAGAAGTATTCACCCGGAACAATCAATACGCCACGAGCTTTGAGGCGGTCGTACAGTTCCATGGTGGTAATCGGCAGCTCATCAAACCATAGCCATAAGAAAATAGCACCTTCAGGCTTGTGGATACGGAAACGAGGGTCATCGATCGCTTCTTGTAAAAGCTCAACCGCACGTAGAGATTTGTCTTTATAGAAAGGTTTAATTATCTCGCTGCTTAAGCGCAGTAAATCGCCTTTTTCAATCATGTGATTGGCAATCGCAGGGCCGACACTATTGGGTGCTAGGCTGATAATGCCATTCATGTTGGTCAGAGCTTGTGTCACTTCTTCGTTCGCAATTACGATACCGCAACGTACACCCGGCAAACCAAGCTTAGAAAGGCTCATGCACAGAATGGTATTTTCATTCCAGAACGGTTCCACATCTTCAAAGATGATGTTTGGAAACGGCAGGCCGTAAGCATTATCGATCAGTAGCGGGATGTTGTTTTCACGCGCCAGTTTATCCAGTTTACGCACTTCTTCGTCGGTCAGTACGTTACCGGTTGGGTTGGTTGGGCGAGAGGCACAGATAGCGGCAACCGAATCATCAACCTTGAGCTGTTCAAAATCGACGTGGTATTTGAACTGGCGGTTTTCTAGCAGTTCGATCTCTGGGTGGTAAGAGATAAAAATATCATCATCAATGCCAGCATCGCCGTAGCCGATGTATTCTGGTGCGATCGGTAGCAAGATTTTCTTGTGTGATCCGTCTGGCTGTTGGCCTGCTAATAGGTTGAATAGGTAAAAGAAGCCACTTTGGCTGCCGTTGGTCAGGCTGATGTTCTTCTCGCTGATGTCCCAGCCATAGGTCTCTTTCAGCATTGCCGCTAACGATTTGATGAAGCTGTCTTTGCCCTGCGGACCATCGTAGTTGGCGAGGGCGGCGATGAGTTCTCCACTGGCGAGCATGTCGGCACTGGCTTGGTTAAAGTAATCGAGCATGGCAGGGATAGCGGCTGGGTTACCACCACCGAGCATGATAGCGCCAGGAGTGCGCAGGCCATCATTCAAATCATCCATTAAACGAGTGATTCCAGAGTATCGATTAAACTTTTCGCCAAACTTAGAGAACTGCATTACTAATTTTACCTAATTCATTGTGATTGCTTGTTATGTGTGATTAAGGCAGACCTTATGTCTGCCATCAGTGTATTCCTTGAACATACCGCAATGTTTTTGCGACGCATAGCGCCAAATGCTCTAACACGTAAAAAACTTCTATAAAGTTTGGTTAATGAGTAACAGCTTGCTTATTGAGCGTACCTTTAGTGATAAAAAAGGAGAAGCCTAAGCTTCTCCTCTAGTTTCTGGTATGTATGTTAATGAAGGTTTACTTTGAACCTGTATAAACGACTAATACCTTGTCATCTTGGTATTGGCGTTCGAACGCATAGTAGCCGTTGCTGTTGCGGATGATGTGCTTACCTTGAGCAACGGCTGGATGGCGCAGCCGGAATTGGCCAAGTGCTTGCCAGTGTTCTAGCAACTCTGCACGTTCGCCGGTGATTTGATCCCAAGGCATGTCAGAGCGAGTGCCTTGCATCGGATCGGAACCCGTAGGACCAAAGTCTCGTGCAATTTCATCCCCGTAATAGATCTGCACTGCTCCCGGAGCTAGCATCAACGCGTTTGCTGCTTTGGTCTGTTTCGCAAAGTCGTTGCCGTGTTGTGTCCAAAATAGTGAGGTGTCGTGAGACGATAGATAGCTCAACACTTTGAATTCGCTGTCGTTGTTGATCTTCTCAGCATAACGAAGGTAGTCAGCATCGAGATCAGATAGGCATTTAAGCGCTTTTGGTGCGATATCACTCTGGAATTCAAAGTTGATGATCGAATCAAACCCGTTAGCGAAATAGTCTGATTTCACTACGCTGTGCGCCCACACTTCACCTGTCATCCAGAATGGTAGGTCATCCAACGCTTTGTCTGGGTTGTTTTGCTTCCATTCTGCAAGCGCTTGGTTAGTGCTATCTTTAAGCTCTGCCCACGCATCTAACTCAACGTGCTTGGCGGTATCGACCCTAAAACCATCAACGCCATATTCGCGCACCCAATCTGATAGCCAAGTGATTAAATGGTCACGAGGTGTTTTGAGTTCATCGGTCGCGCTGGTGGACTTATTGCGATAGAAGTTAGGCAGCCCGGTTGTCTCTGTCGACTCTGTTTTGAAATCGGGCAGGTGTGCCAGAGACATGGTGAGGTTGTTGTAACCCGGAGAGTCATAAGCACCAATGTCGCTGCGTAACCAAGCTTTACCCCACCATTTCTCCCACGCTTCTTTGTCACTGTAAGAGATGTAGTTATTGAAGTAGTGCCAGTTCTGGCCTGCTTCTGGTTGCCAACCTGTCCAGTTTTCGCCGAGGGTTTGTTTAGCTTGTTCATCGGTAAGGTTGAGTTTGCCGAAGTCGAACTCTTGCATGTCGGCAAGCGTGGCGTAGCCAGTGTGGTTCATCACCACATCCCAAACAACGCGAATGCCTTTGCTGTGCGCGGTATCGATGAAGGTTTTCAGTTCGTCTTCGGTGCCCATGTTGTCATCGAGCTTGGTCCAGTCTTGGTGGTAGTAGCCATGGTAGCCATAATGTTTGAAGTCGCCGCGATCGCCACCGCCAACCCAGCCGTGGATCTGCTCTAGTGGAGAGGTAATCCAGATAGCATTGGCACCGAGCGATTCTATATAGTCGAGTTTTTCGGTTAAGCCTGCCAAGTCACCACCGTGGAAGGTGCCGATTTCATCTTGTCCGTCTTGGCTGCGACCATAGCTGTTGTCGTTATCAGGATTACCATTATGGAAACGGTCGGTCATTACGAAGTAAACCGTGGCGTTGTCCCAACTAAAATCGGCCTTGGTTTCTGGTTCTACTTTCTCAAGCAGCAGAACACCTTGGCTATTTTCTGCTGGCTGCATGGAGACGCTGCCGTTGGTTACAGTCGCTTGTGTGCCTGTAAGAGCATCTCTAACTAAGGTGCCATCGTCAAAGGTCTGAGCAACATTGATAGTGGTTGGCTGATCACTAGGAACCGGACAAGCAAAGCTTTGAACTTGTTGTTGCTTGGGCTTTATCTGAACCGTGAGTTCATTGGTTTGTGGGTTGAGCGTAAATTGGTAGGTGTTAGCACGAAAGATCTTAATCTCTATTTCAGATTTATCGGCGCAGTCGTTTAGGCGAAGGGGCTTATTGAATTTGATGCGGCTCTCTTCAGCCAGCGCAAAGTTGGTACCACAGGTATTTTGAGTATCGCCGATAGAGAAGGTATAGCTACCTTTAGCGAGTTCCTGTTCTGCAATAACAGTGCCTTTTCCTGTTGATTCAAATACGACAGTGTCGTTATCAATCGTTAGCAATAAGCTGTCATCACTGGTTTGGCTGCATGCGCTGAGTGCGAGTATTGAAAGCGCGAGTACTGTTTTTTTCATTGTTCCCTTCCCCTGAATAAACAGGTCAGTTATAGCAAACAATGCCCTCTACAGTCTGAGTGCTGATTCATTCAGTTAATCAATAACACCTCTACAAACAAATACTTGGTTCACAAAAACAAAAAGGGAAGCTTTCGCTTCCCTTTGGGTGTTTATCTGTTGTTGCTCAGAACATGAATTAGAGCAACAGTCTCACTCGTGCTTATTTTTGCAGTAGAGAGATGTCAGCAATCTGTAGGAACAGGTTACGTAGGTTGTTCAGTAGCGTTAGACGGTTCTTCTTAAGCGCTTCATCATCAGCCATAACCATTACGTTATCGAAGAATGCATCAACAGGTTCACGTAGATCAGCAAGCTTGCTTAGGGCTTCTTGGTAGTTGCCTGTTGCGAATGCTGGTTCTAGTGCTTCTGTCATTACTTCAACGTTTTCAGCCAGTGCTTTCTCTGCGTCTTCTTGAAGAAGAGTTAGGTCGATTTCTGCTGGTAGTTCGCCATCGAATTTCGCAAGGATGTTACCTACACGTTTGTTCGCTGCTGCTAGAGCTTCTGCTGCTTCCAGTTCACGGAAGTGAGAAACCGCTTTAACACGTTGGTCAAAGTCAGCTGGCTTAGTTGGACGACGTGCTAGTACCGCTTGGATGATATCAACGCTGAAACCAGCATCTTGGTACCATGCGCGGAAACGACCTAGCATGAAGTCGATAACGTCAGCTTCAACATTGTCGTTAGTTAGCTTGTCGCCTAGTAGCTCTTTCGCTTTACCGATCAGATCGGTTAGGTCTAGGTTGTAGCCGTTTTCAACGATGATACGTAGCACACCTAGTGATGCACGACGCAGAGCGAATGGGTCAGAACCTTTTGGTGCTTGGCCAATACCGAAGATACCTACGATGGTGTCTAGCTTGTCTGCCATTGCTACTGCAGATGAAATACCAGTGCTTGGTAGTGTGTCACCCGCGAAACGAGGCATGTACTGCTCGTAAAGTGCCAGTGCTACTTGCTCGTCTTCACCATCGTGCGTTGCGTAGTGCATGCCCATCACACCTTGAGTATCCGTAAACTCGAATACCATAGATGTCATTAGGTCACACTTAGCCAGTAGGCCAGCACGCTTAGATTTCTCAACGTCAGCATCGATTTGCTCAGCAATGTAGCCAGCAAGTTCTGTGATGCGGTCTGTCTTGTCTTTGATCGTGCCCAGTTGCTTCTGGAAGATAGCTTGGTCTAGTTCAGCAAGACGGTCGATCAGCGGGCGCTTACGGTCTGTGTTGAAGAAGAACTCAGCATCAGCAAGACGTGGACGTACAACTTTCTCGTTACCTTCGATTACGTGACGAGGCTCTTTAGACTCGATGTTCGAAACGAAGATGAAGTTTGGCAGAAGGTTCTTATCAGCGTCATACACTGGGAAGTACTTCTGGTCGCCTTTCATGGTGTAAACCAATGCTTCAGAAGGCACTTTTAGGAACTCTTGCTCAAACTTAGCAGTAAGCACCACTGGCCATTCAACCAAAGAGGTAACTTCTTCAACAAGGTCATCTTCTAGGTCAGCAATACCGCCAACCGCGTCTGCTGCTTTTTTAGCATCAGCAAGAATGATCGCTTTACGCGCATCGTAATCTGCCATTACTTTACCGCGCTCTTCTAAGATCGCAGGGTATTGGTCAGCAGAGTCGATGGTGAACTCTTGTTCGCCCATGAAACGGTGGCCACGGATGGTACGAGCAGAAGCTACGCCTAGGATTTTGCCTTCAACAAGCTCATCACCTAGTAGTACTGTCAGTGTTTTCACTGGACGGATAAATTGAATGTCTGAGTTACCCCAGCGCATTGCTTTAGGAATGGGTAGGCCAGCGAGAGCTTTCGCAGCGATGTCCATCACCAATTCTTGAACAGGTTTGCCAGCTACTTCTTGTTTGAAAAGAAGCCACTCGCCTTTGTCTGTTTTCAGGCGGTCAGCTTGCTCAACAGTAATACCGTTACCACGAGCCCAACCTTGTGCAGCTTTAGTCGCGTTGCCTTCAGCATCGAATGCTACAGAAATTGCAGGACCGCGCTTCTCAACTACTTTGTCTGCTTGGCCTTCAGCCAGTGCCGTCACTTTAAGTGCTAGACGACGAGGTGCTGCGTACCACTTGATGCCTTCGTGAGAAAGTTCAGCCGTTTTAAGACCTGCTTCAAAGTTAGAAGCAAAGGCTTCTGCTAGAGAACGAAGTGCCGTTGGTGGAAGCTCTTCCGTACCCAGTTCAATTAGAAAATTCTTCGCCATGATTATTTATCCTTCTTACACATTGGGAAGCCAAGCGCTTCACGTGACGCGTAGTACGCCTCTGCAACAGCTTTAGTCAGGTTGCGGATACGAAGGATGTAACGTTGACGCTCTGTTACAGAGATAGCTTTGCGCGCATCAAGGATGTTGAATGCGTGACCTGCTTTTAGAATGCGCTCGTAAGCTGGAAGCGGAAGTGGCTTCTCAAGCTCAAGTAGCTCTTTACACTCTTTTTCGCACTGGTCGAAGAAAGTGAATAGGAAATCTACGTCTGCGTGCTCGAAGTTGTATGTTGATTGCTCAACTTCGTTTTGGTGGAAGATGTCACCGTAAGTCACGTTAGAACCGTCTGGTGCTACGTTCCATACAAGGTCGTAAACAGAGTCTACTTCTTGGATGTACATTGCTAGACGCTCGATACCGTAAGTGATCTCACCCGTTACTGGCTTACACTCAAGACCGCCAACTTGTTGGAAGTAAGTGAATTGAGTCACTTCCATACCGTTTAGCCATACTTCCCAACCAAGACCCCATGCGCCTAGCGTTGGGTTTTCCCAGTTGTCTTCTACGAAACGAATATCGTGAACAAGTGGGTCGACACCAAGAACTTCAAGCGAGCCTAAGTACAACTCCTGGATGTTATCTGGAGAAGGTTTTAGAGCTACTTGGAATTGATAGTAGTGCTGCAGGCGGTTCGGGTTTTCACCGTAACGACCATCGGTCGGACGACGAGAAGGTTGAACGTATGCCGTAGACATTGGCTCTGGGCCAAGTGCACGTAGACATGTCATTGGGTGAGAGGTGCCAGCACCTACTTCCATATCTAGTGGTTGAACAATGGTACAACCGTTTTGTGCCCAGTAATCCTGCAGCGCGAGGATCATTCCCTGGAAGGTTTTGATATCGTATTTTTGCATAGTCAGGTTCGCGCGATTCTTTTAAATGAATGATAAAAATAACCTCTGAGTATACCGAGATATTGGTAAAGCGAGTAGGGGTAATCTTGTTTAATTAGTGGTCTAAAATGTCGTTTAGTGGATTTTTTTGCCTTTAATGTTTGTTTTTCGGTACAAGTAGATATTTTGATAACTTTGACACTTGTGTTTGAAAGCGCGGGTGATTAAAATCTCGCGGTCTTTGGGGAGTAGCTTGCTTATTCATATCCTATTGAATGAGTTCGTTCGTCAACATAATTGATGCAAAATCATCATGGCGTTCGAGGCAACCACCACCTTGGTGGCGCTTAGCAAGACCTTAGACAAGCATCGTGAACCGGGATGGGGCGCGAGGTTTGTCTTTGGTTAAATATAATAATCCTCATCCCAAATGAGCATGTCGTGAGCGTTTTAGCAATTTCAATTACAACTGTCGCCTTAGCCGAGATCGGTGATAAGACTCAGTTGCTATCCCTTTTATTAGCCAGTCGATATCGAAAACCGTTACCTATCATTGCGGCTATTTTCTTTGCCACCATTGCCAATCATGCCCTTGCTGCGTGGCTCGGGGTTGTGGTCGCCGATTATTTATCTCCCGAAGTGCTTAAGTGGGTGCTGGTGGTCAGCTTCATTGCGATGGCGGGTTGGATTCTCATTCCTGATAAATTAGACGATGATGAGCAGATCTCGAACCGAGGGCCGTTTGTCGCCAGTTTTATCGCTTTCTTCATTGCTGAAATTGGTGATAAGACCCAGATAGCGACCTCCATTCTAGGGGCTCAATATTCGGATGCATTAACGTGGGTCATTCTCGGTACTACCATTGGTATGTTGCTGGCGAATGTGCCTGTAGTGATCATTGGTAAGTTATCGGCAGACAAGATGCCTCTTGATCTGATTCGCAAGATCACGGCCCTGTTATTCGTGGGTTTGGCTATCGCAGCGGCTTTCTATTAAGCGGTAGTATTGAGTCTTATTATACTCAACCAGTAGAGTAATGTGTTGTAGGTCATACTCTTACAGTATTGTGGGGTTTATCGAGCAAATGGGCATATAACTGTCATACTTGTCATGATATTTTAACCTTGTGAGTTAAGAACACGAGGGCATGATTATGTTGACGCGTTATATGGGTATTACTCCACAAAGCCAAAGTTATCTATTTACCTTTGGTCTTGCACTTACACTATTAGGCATGGTGTTGACGGACATGTGGCTACCAATGGTGGCTGGTTCGATGATCATGACCGGGCTTGCGGTAGAAGCTTGGATTCGGGTCGCGCATATTATTCCTATGCGAAAAGATATCCGAGACATTCAGCATCAGCTTGAGCATCTGCAAAATAAATCTAGAAACGAATAAACAAAAAGCCGCTCGTACTCTGAGTTCTGTTGAAGAACATAAGGTACGAGCGGCTTTTTTGATGCTTGATATTTAGGTGAGGCTTATGCCTCCAACCCTTTTCTTATCAAATATTGGTAAGGCAAAGCTTCAGTCGCTTGGCCGACTAACTGATGATCCATAAAACGACAAAAGCTCGGAATATCACGAGTTGTCGAAGGGTCGTCAGCTTTTACCAGTAACACATCGCCATCCTGCATGTTTCTAATTGTCTTCCTGACCATCATTACTGGCTCTGGGCAACGCAGGCCTTCAGCTTCTAAAGTGTGGGTTGCCAGTTCAGGTTTGAATGTCATGGTTTGTATCTCTATATCTATCTAACGAGTGAATAATACGTCTGCAGAAAAAATATGCAATAAGTGCTTGGCAAACAGAATCATTTCCTATAACTTAGTTAACAAGTTGATAACAACTTGTAACAAAGGCAACTAGCTAAGGAGTGGCGATGTTGACAGGATTAGATAGATTAACAATTTATTCAGTTCTCTGTTTTATTTCTTTTTGCGCGTTAGTACTACGCTCATCGACAGAGACCTCTCTAATGCCAATTTTTGGCATAGTAGCAACGATTATTGGTATTTGGGTAGAGATGCGCCGTTGGCAAGGCATAGCCGAGGAGCAAGAGCACTAACCCGAATACAACAAGCAAATTCCGATACGACAACATTCCGACACTATCCCCAGATTTTCTTGGGCTTCCCCGCGTAATTGCGGGATTTTTTTTATCTAAAGCATGCTATAAACAACTTAGTGACCAATGATAATTGTATACAGCTAGGTAAGTGGCGTGGAATTAGAAGACATCTATCGTAGAGACCTGAATTTATTGGTCGCCTTAAAGGTATTGATTGAAGAAGGAAGTGTAAGCCAGGCTGCGCTTCGTCTTAACCTAAGTCAATCGGCAACTAGCCGAGTATTAGGGCGCTTAAGAGAACTACTCAACGATCCCCTGTTTACACGCCAAGGTCAGCACCTTATTCCCACCAAAAAAGCACTCGAGATCAGCCAGCGCATTGATCAGCCTTTAGAATCATTCCGTCAGTTGCTTAGTCCGAGTGATTTCGATCCTTACTATTGCAGTGAGCGTTTTTTAATTGCGACCACTGACTACGCGATGCAAACCATCTTGCCTTATGCGTTGCCTAAGATTTATGAACAAGCTCCTAATATCTCTTTGGAGTTTGCTCCGTTGCAGCATGAACATTTGTTTAAACAGCTCAGTACCGAACGTGTGGATATGGCGATTTGTCGCCCGAGTGGCAGCATTGCACCACTTCATCAAGAGGTATTGGGGCCGGTGGGCGTATCTTGCTTGCTATCTAAAAATCACCCATTGGCGGATCAGCCTTTAAGCCTTGAAGACTATGTATCACTCCCACACGCGATGATTGCGATCAGTGATGGCGTTAAGGCTTTATTAGACAATGCCTTAGCCAATCAAAATCCACGTAAAATGGTGCTGCGTGCTTATCATCTTGAAGCGGCATTGGCGATTGTCGATAGAATGCCGTTGGTGATCACTGTGCCTGCTGATTTAGCTTACTTGGTGGCTGAGCGTTATGACTTAGTCGTTAAACCGCTGCCATTCGAGTTTATGCCGTTTGATTACTCATTGATCTGGCACTCGCGCTGCGATTCTTCTGCCTCGCAACAATGGTTAAGAAGAGTGGTAAAAGAGGAGTGTGGTGAGTTGATTCAGAAGCGTATTGCGGATGTTGGCTTGGGTTAACGGAGGTCTCGCTTTGGTTTACTCTATCCTAATGACAAAAATGCAAAAGGGCTGATTAGTATCAGCCCTTCGTTATTCTGGGGTACGGAAGTTTAATTCACAATTACAGTTTAATAACTACGCGACCAGTGATTTGACCGTTAGTGATGTCTTCTGCAGCTTGAATAGCACCATCTAAAGATACTTCTTTAGTCGCTTGGCCGTAGAAAGACTCAGGTAGCAACTCAGCAAGTTGTTCCCACGCTTTAATACGCTTCTCACGAGGGCACATTACTGAATCCACACCTTGTAGGCGAACGTTACGCAGAATGAATGGCATTACTGTAGTTGGTAAATCAAAACCACCTGCTAGGCCACACATTGCAACCGCGCCGTTGTAATCAATTTGTGCCAATACTTTCGCAAGTACTTTGCTACCTACTGTATCGATAGCACCAGCCCACAGTTGTTTCTCAAGTGGTTTCGCCGGTTCTTCTAGTTCAGTACGCTCTACAATGCGTGTTGCACCTAGTGATTTTAGAAGCTCGCCATTTTCTGAAGCTCGGCCAGTAACCGCTGCTACTTTGTAGCCTAGTTGGTTTAGTAGCGTAATAGACACGCTGCCTACGCCGCCACTTGCACCCGTTACTAGGATTTCACCGTCTTCAGGTTTGATGCCTGCATCTACGATAGCTTGCACACAAAGCATTGCTGTGAAACCAGCTGTACCAATCGCCATGACTTTCTTCGCGTCTAGACCTGCAGGCATTGGCACTAACCAGTCACCATTTAGGCTAGCTTTCTCAGCCATACCGCCCCAGTGGCCTTCACCAACACCCCAACCCGTCAGAACAACTTCGTCGCCTGCTTTGTAGCGCGGGTCATCAGATTGTGAAACCACACCAGAAAGGTCGATACCAGGAACCATAGGGAAGTTGCGAACAATGCGCCCTTTACCTGTTATCGCCAAACCATCTTTGTAGTTCAAAGAAGAGTAGCTCACATCAACCTTCACGTTACCTTCTGGTAATTGAGACTCATCAATTTGAGAAACTGATGCGATAGTTTTTTTGTCTTCTTGGTTTAGTACAAGTGCTTTAAACATGATCTGCTCCGTAGGAGGAATATTAGGAAACTGAAGTAACTTTAGTTGAATCATCCGAGAAAAAATAATGAAACATCAACATTGAATATATGCGTTTTGTGCATAGATGTCAGTGTTGGTTTTTCTCTCGCTGAGTTCGCTGAACGCATCGATGCATTGTTGGATGCCAAGTAATAAAAAGTGCAGCTATATAAATATAGCTGCACAAAAGATTACCCTACAAGTATTACAACCAATGATCGCTATGGGCGTTCAAATACCGTTGCAATACCTTGGCCTAAACCAATACACATGGTCGCTAAGCCGTATTTCACGTCTTGTGCTTCCATTAGGTTGATTAGCGTCGTCGAGATACGAGAACCAGAACAGCCTAGTGGGTGACCAAGAGCAATCGCACCGCCGTTAAGGTTAACTTTCTCGTCAACCACATCCAATAGACCTAGGTCTTTAGCACATGGAAGAGATTGAGCAGCGAACGCTTCGTTAAGCTCAATTACACCCATATCTTCAATGGTTAGGCCTGCACGCTTAAGAGCTTTTTGCGTAGCAGGTACTGGGCCGTAACCCATGATTGAAGGATCGCAGCCTGCGATAGCCATCGACTTCACGCGAGCACGAATCTTAAGGCCAAGTGCGTTGGCTTTCTCTTCGCTCATGATAAGCATTGCAGAGGCACCATCAGATAGTGCAGATGAAGTACCTGCTGTTACTGTCCCGTTTGCTGGGTCAAATACTGGGCGAAGCTGAGATAGACCTTCAACTGTTGTTTCTGGGCGAATAACTTCATCGTAATCCAGAGTGAACAGCGAGCCGTCTGCCGCGTGAGCTTCTGTTGGTAGGATTTCGTTTTTGAAGCGACCTTCTACTGTTGCAGCTTGTGCTCTAGCGTGTGAACGAGCGGCGAAGGCATCTTGGTCTTCACGGCTAATACCGTGCATTTTGCCTAGCATCTCAGCCGTTAGGCCCATCATACCCGCCGCTTTCGCTACGTGTTTAGACATGCCAGGGTGAAAATCAACACCGTGGTTCATTGGTACATGACCCATGTGTTCGACACCACCAATTAGGCAGATTTCAGCATCACCAACCATGATAGAGCGGGTTGCATCATGCAGAGCTTGCATAGATGAACCACATAAACGGTTCACCGTTACTGCACCAATCTCAATCGGTAGGCCAGCAAGTAAAGCGGCGTTACGAGCCACGTTGAAGCCTTGCTCTAGTGTTTGTTGCACACAACCCCAGTAAATGTCTTCAATCTCGACAGGGTTTACTTCTGGGTTGCGCTCTAAAATGCCTTTCATCAAATGTGCCGAAAGATCTTCAGCACGAGTGTGACGGAAAGCTCCACCTTTGGAACGTCCCATTGGGGTACGAAGGCAATCAACAACAACTACATTATTCATTTTGCTATTCCTTTTCCAAATGTGGGTTACAGAGAACTGGCTTGTTGACCGTCGTAAAAGCTTTCGCCTTTCGCTGCCATATCAAGCAATAGTTGAGGAACTTGGTACATTGCACCTAAGTCTTGGTAGTTCTTCGCCATTTCAACGAAGTTACCAATACCCACACTGTCTAAGTAGCGGAATACGCCGCCTCTGAATGGAGGGAAGCCTAAACCGTAAACCAGTGCCATATCCGCTTCTTGCGGTGTCGCGATGATGCCTTCTTCTAAACAAAGCACTACTTCGTTGATCATTGGAATCATCACACGTTGGATAATTGTCTGGTCATCAAAGTCTTGTGGCTGTTGGCATACGTCAGCCAAGATAGGAAGAATGTCTTCAGAGAAGGTTTTCTTCGGGCGACCACGTTTGTCTACGCTGTACGTGTAGAAACCGCTGCCGTTCTTCTGGCCGTATTTTTCAGCGACGTAAAGTGCATCAATCGCATCACGGCCTTCTTTACCCATACGCTCAGGGAAACCTTGCGCCATCACTGCTTGTGCATGGTGTGCTGTGTCTAAACCTACAACGTCTAGCAAGTATGCAGGGCCCATTGGCCAACCGAATTTGCGTTCCATCACTTTATCGATCTTAGTGAAATCAGCACCGTCGCGTAGCAACATGCTGAAACCGCCAAAGTAAGGGAAAAGTACACGGTTAACGAAGAAGCCTGGGCAGTCGTTAACAACGATAGGGGATTTACCCATCTTCGCTGCGTAAGCAACCACGCGATTAATGGTTTCTTCTGAAGTATGCTCGCCACGGATGATCTCAACCAAAGGCATGCGGTGTACTGGGTTAAAGAAGTGCATGCCACAGAAGTTCTCTGGGCGCTTCAAAGATTTCGCTAATAGGTTAATCGGAATCGTTGAGGTATTTGATGTAAGAACCGTGTCTTCACCAACCAAACCTTCCACTTCGCTCAAAACTGCCGCTTTTACTTTCGGGTTTTCTACAACTGCTTCCACAATCACATCCGATTGCTCAACACCTGCATAATGTAGACTTGGAGTAATCGAAGACAGAATGCCTGCCATCTTGAATCCATCTAGACGACCGCGTGATAAGCGTTTATTCAACAGCTTAGAAGCTTCGTTCATACCAAGATCAAGAGACGCTTGTGCGATGTCTTTCATCATCACTGGCACGCCTTTCAATGCTGACTGGTAAGCAATACCGCCACCCATGATGCCAGCACCAAGAACCGCTGCTCGTTCAGTCGCTTTGTTGGCAGACTTACCAGCTTGTTTCGCTAGGCCTTTGATGTATTGGTCATTCAAGAATAAGCCGACCAATGCTTTTGCTTCTTCAGATTTCGCTAGCTTAACGAAGTGTTTACGCTCGATATCCAATGCAGCATCACGATCGCTACGTGCTGCTTCTTCGATAGCGATAACCGAAGTGATGGGTGCTGGGTAATGAGGCCCTGCTTTTTGAGCCACTAAGCCCTTCGCCATGGTAAAGCTCATCATCGCTTCTAGTTTGCTTAGTGAAAGCGCTGATGTTTTTTGTTTACGACGTAGCTGCCAATCGAGTTTCTCATTGGCTGCTAGAGAAACAGAATTAATCGCTGATTCTAATAATTGGTCTGTTTCAACAATCGCATCTAACAAGCCAACTTTAAGTGCTTCATCTGCACGGCATGCTTTGCCTTGCGTGATAATTTCCATTGCACTGTCAGCACCGATAACACGAGGTAGGCGCACACAACCGCCAAAACCAGGCATGATGCCAAGTTTGGTTTCTGGTAGACCTATGCTGGTGGTCTTGTCACCGATACGGAAATCGGTAGCGAGTACACATTCACAGCCGCCGCCAAGGGCATGGCCACGCATCATTGAAAGAGTTGGGACAGGAAGGTCTTCTAGCTTGCTGAAGATTGAATTAGCGAATCTTAACCATTCATCAAGTTCTGCTTCTGGCTTAGCAAATAGGCCAAGAAATTCAGTGATGTCTGCGCCTACGATGAACGCGTCTTTGTTTGAAGTTAAGATTAAACCACGTAATCCAGCGTGAGCATTAAGAGCATCTAACGCTTTATCTAGCGATTCTAAAGTAGCAAGGTCGAGTTTGTTTACAGAGGCCGGAGCACAGAAGCTAAGTTCTGCAATACCATCTTGTAATTCCTTTACCTGTAAGGTGTTAGCTTGGTAAATCATTGTCTATCTCCATGACATACAATCCACGATTGTTTGAGAGAATCTTGTTATCTTTCTATTATTGTAGAATACCTGGTAAGACCAGTTGTTCTAGTCTGTACCTCTGCTTGGTGAATTTCAATACATTTTTTAAACAATTGTTTAACATTGTGCGATGGCACAGATCCTCTAACCCTTATTATTCACGCGTGATACACTTCGCCGCTCTTATTAATTAAGTTAACGATATGAATGAACAGCCCTATTTAATACCGTCAGCGTCGGCTCGGTTTGAAGAAGAGATCAAGAAGAGCGTCTTCATTACTCATCTTGCTCATACTCCAAGTGTAGAAGCTGCTAAACAGTTCGTAGAACAGGTAAAAAAAGAGCATTCATCAGCGCGACATAATTGTTGGGGCTTTGCTGCAGGGCGACCTGAAGACTCAATGAAATGGGGCTTTAGTGACGATGGAGAGCCATCTGGTACTGCGGGTAAACCTATCTTGGCGCAACTGTCTGGTTCTGGTGTCGGTGAACTGACGGCTGTTGTTACTCGTTATTCTGGCGGAATCAAGCTTGGAACGGGTGGCCTAGTAAAGGCTTACGGTGGTGGAGTACAACAAGCTCTCAAGCTGCTTCAAACTATCGAGAAAAAAATAACCACAAAATTACGGCTAGAGTTAGACTATGGCTTTGTGCCAATTGCGCAATCCATTATGGCTCAGCATCAGGCTGTTGAAGTCCAAGCGGATTATGGTGTGCAAGTTGAGCTTATTATTGAAATAGAGCTCCTTCAGGTAGATTCGTTTACCCAAACCATGATCAATAAAAGCGGTGCTAAGGCACTGGTAACGAAAGTCAAAGACAACTAGGAAGTGTGAAGCATTTCGCTTCGTTCAATAGCTCATGCAATTTCGCTCAATTATTCGAATCGTCGGATTATTATTAGCACTTTTTAGTGTATCAATGCTCGCACCTGCGCTCGTCGCACTGATCTATAGAGATGGTGCGGGTGTGCCATTTGTGACGACTTTCTTTGTTCTATTATTTTGTGGAGCAACTTGCTGGTTTCCAAACCGACGCTATAAACATGAATTGAAGGCGCGAGATGGCTTTCTCATTGTGGTGTTGTTCTGGACGGTAATCGGCAGTGCTGGTGCGCTGCCGTTTTTGATCGCGGATAATCCGAGCGTTTCCGTTACTGATGCCTTTTTCGAATCGTTTTCTGCATTAACAACGACAGGTGCAACGGTAATTGTTGGCCTCGATGACTTACCTAAAGCAATTCTATTTTACCGCCAATTCCTACAATGGTTTGGTGGTATGGGTATCATCGTATTGGCGGTAGCCATCCTTCCTGTTCTGGGTATCGGTGGTATGCAGCTATATCGTGCTGAAATCCCGGGTCCAGTAAAAGATAGCAAGATGACTCCGCGTATTGCAGAAACGGCAAAAGCGCTTTGGTACATCTATCTGAGTCTAACGATTGCTTGTGCGGTGGCGTTTTGGCTTGCTGGCATGAGTTTCTTTGATGCAATCAGCCATAGTTTCTCAACCATTGCTATTGGTGGCTTCTCGACTCACGATGCGAGTATGGGTTATTTCAATAGCTCTGCTATCAATATGATTACGGTCGTGTTCCTTCTTATATCTGCGTGTAACTATTCTCTGCACTTTGCAGCATTTGCTTCAGGTGGTGTGCATCCTAAGTATTACTGGAAAGATCCTGAGTTCCGCGCTTTTATCTTTATTCAAGTCGTCCTGTTCTTAGTTTGTTTCTTGTTACTACTGAATCATCACTCTTACGATTCGTATTATGATGCTTTCGATCAGGCGTTGTTCCAGACAGTATCAATTTCAACAACCGCAGGCTTCACCACCACCGGTTTTTCTGAATGGCCGTTATTCTTACCTGTACTGCTTCTGTTCTCTTCTTTTATAGGTGGGTGTGCAGGTTCAACGGGTGGCGGTATGAAAGTCATTCGAATATTACTGCTTACTTTACAAGGTGCTCGTGAAATGAAGCGTCTTGTCCACCCGCGTGCTGTCTATACCATCAAGGTTGGTGGTTCGGCTCTACCACAACGTGTCGTTGATGCGGTTTGGGGCTTCTTCTCTGCATACGCATTGGTTTTTGTGGTTTGTATGTTGGCTCTTATTGCTACGGGGATGGATGAGCTGAGTGCTTTCTCTGCTGTCGCGGCAACATTGAATAACCTTGGTCCTGGCTTAGGTGAAGTGGCAATGCACTTCGGCGATGTGAATGACAAGGCTAAATGGGTGTTGATCGTATCCATGCTGTTTGGCCGTTTAGAGATATTCACCTTATTAATTTTATTGACCCCTACGTTTTGGCGTAGCTAAGGACATATTGTGGCAAAAGCTCTATTTTTGTATTCAAGCCGTGAAGGGCAGACCAAGAAAATCTTGAACTATATAAAAGAAGAAATGAATGAGTTCGAATGTGAGCTTCAAGATCTGCACACTGTTAGTAATGTCGACTTTGCTCAGTACGACAGAGTGTTGATTGGTGCATCTATTCGTTACGGCCACCTTAATAAGAAGCTATACCAGTTTATTGATGCCAATCTTGCTCAGCTGCAATCAAACAAGGTCGCTTTCTTTTGCGTTAACTTAACCGCTCGTAAAGAAGACCAAGGCAAAGATACTCCTGAAGGTAGCGCATATATTAAGAAGTTCCTTCTTAAGTCCCCGTGGCAACCTACTTTGATCGGTGTTTTTGCTGGCGCCCTCTATTACCCTCGTTATAACTGGTTCGATCAAACCATGATTCGCTTCATTATGAATATGACAGGTGGAGAAACGGATACAACCAAGGAAGTTGAGTACACGAACTGGGAAAAAGTCTCTTTATTCTCTAAGAAACTGCAAGAGATGTAAGAGAAAAGCCTACTTTTGAGGCGTTTTGTGCTCTTTTTAATCGAACGAATAAAAAAACGAGAAAAACTTCAAAAAGGGCTTGCCAGTGTGATCGAAATCTCTATAATGCGACCTCGTTGAAACGGTAAGGCTTCGTAAGAAACCAAAACGAATCAGCAGGTCAAATTAGCCAAGCTAAGCGCTT
>NZ_OSDX01000105.1:0-9463 GCF_900382755.1 Vibrio sp. Evd11 | reverse complement strand
GACCGCATCTTAACTTTAATTGCTAAATCACTTTGTAAATACGTGGATTCCATATAAGATTTGGGGCATTTTTGTATCTAGTTCTCTTCTTCTCAACTAAATTTCCTCTGTCACTTAATGGCCATTTTACTGCCCAGTAATCTCTAAAATACTCAATAAGCAGTTACACCTTATTGTTTCACTATTGAAGAGAGGGCTCATGGCTTGTAAACCACTTGCACTGATAATAACTGGACTATTATTAACGCCGAATTTTGCTAGCGCTAAGGTCGACATTTCGAAATCTGAAAGCGATCAAGCGGCAGAACAGGCAGCAAAGGAACTTGCAAACCCAAACACAGCTTACGCTAGCCTTAATTTAAAGCTTCAGTATTCAGGTGGTTACGATGGTGGAGGGGATGCTTTCGCGACTGTATTACAGCCGACGTTGCCGTTTCCAATGGATAATGGCGACAAAGTCATCTTCCGCCCGGCTATCTCTTATGTTCAGAATGATTTCAATATGGATACGTCGACAAGCTCCCAACATATGGATCAGTCAGGCGTTACTGACATCTCATTTGATTTAGCTTATGCGCCTAAAATGGAAGGTGGGACTATCGTCGCTTTCGGTCTCTTTGCTTCTTTGCCAACGGGCAGTAGTGACTTAACGGCGGATCAATTTGCTGTCGGGCCAGAGTTTATGGTCGGGAAGGCGAGTAGTGAACGAGTTGTCGGTGTGTTCCCAAATCACTTGTATGGTGTTTCTGGAGACGGGGCTGACCATTCTGATACTCGAATCAACAAGACATCGACACAAGTTTTTTGGGTTGAGATCTTAGGAGGAGGTTGGACGATTGGCTCTGCGCCGACATTCTCATATGACTGGAATAAGGATCAGACAGAAGTTCCACTAAATATAAGTGTCACTAAAACAACGTTGTTGAATGGACGTCCTTGGAAGTTCGGCATTGAAGCGAACTATTATATTGAGAAAGATGAAAAGACACGTCCGGATTTTATGTTGAGTTTTAATATCAGTCCTGTAGTGGAAAATAAGCTGGCGTCTTTGTTTGATTAATCTAAGAGTGGAAGAGTAGAAATGAAAAAGGCTGAACGATGATCGTTCAGCCTTTTGTGTTACTGCATTGAAGCGCTTTTATTAACCCGCCGCAGCCTGCATGATGAGACCACAGATGTAGGCGCCGTATGTGCCTAGAGCGTAGCCCAATACAGCCATTAGGATACCGACTGGCGCTAATGCTGGGTGGAATGCAGCTGCTACGATAGGAGCCGATGCTGCGCCGCCAACGTTAGCTTGGCTACCGACAGCCATGAAGAACAGTGGTGCACGGATAAGCTTCGCCATCACAATCATTAGAATGGCATGAATAGTTAGCCATGTGATACCAATGAAGAAGTAGCCTGGGTTGTCTAAGATAGCCGTCACATCCATTTGCATACCGATGGTTGCAACTAGGATGTAGATGAATGCCGAGCCAACTTTAGACGCGCCACTGTGCTCAAGGCTGCGTGTTGATTTGAAGCATGAAGCGATGAGCGCGAACGTCGTTACCATTACGATCAACCAGAAGAAGCCTGATGTAAGGCTGTATTTCGCGAGTTCTGGAGCGTTGGTCGAGATCCAAGGTGCGATTAGGTCACTGAATAAGTGAGCTAGGCCGGTAAGACCGAACGCAATTCCCGTGATCTTCATGAGATCTGTTGTGGTTGTTGGGCGAGCGTTCTCTTCTTGGTATTTAGAAACCGTCTCTTTTAGCTCTTCAATAGATGAAGTATCTGCTTTTAACCATGCATCAATCTTCTTCTGACGACCTGCCATGATAAGTAACACGGCCATCCAAATGTTCGCACAGATAACATCAACCGTAATCATTGCAGAGAATAATTGGTCATCAACCTCGAACACTTCTTTCATTGCTGCTTGGTTTGCACCGCCGCCAATCCAAGAACCTGCCACAGTTGTAAGGCCACGCCATACATCGCCAGACACAAGATCAGGATTAACTTGGTCGATGATTAGAATCGCTAAAGGCCCGCCAATGATAATGCCGACAGTACCAGTTAGGAACATGATGACGGCTTTAGAACCAAGGCCAAATATTTTACGAAGGTCTGCTGAGATGATCAGAAGAACGAGTGCACTCGGTAATAGGTAGCGACTTGCAACGAAGTATAGCTTTGAGTTTGACGCATCGATGATGCCGAAGCTGTTCAGCAATGAGGGAACAAAGTAACAGAGCAATAGACCCGGAACGAACGAGTAGAATTTTTTCAGTGCGCTATTTTGGCTACTTTCCGTGATAAAAACACCGCCAAGAATAACAGCTAACATGCCCATTATTACAGCATCATTAGTAATCATTATTATTATCTCCTTTAAGGTGAGCGCAACCGCCTCACTTTTTGAAGTGCAGGACTATACCGACAACTGGCATACGTTACAAACTGTAACGATAGACATACTTTGAAACGTTTGTGTTAATTTTTACGGTTTGAATTTGTGAATGCGGAGCATTAATTATTGCTCTTGTGAATGTTTTGGTGGCGACTTGTGAGGCGTGTTTAGATATATGCAATGTAATTCAAGCCTTAGAGAGTGGTCGCTATAAATCGACTCGATGTTCGAATGGTTAGATGGAGTGCATATATAGCCATTTTTATACTGTGGTTTATGCAAGGGTGGAATGTTTCAATAATGTAAAAAATGAATTCATTTTTGCTATGTGAGTAGAAATTAAAAATTATAGGTAGATCACATAAATGTTGTGGATTACCGATTCCAGCATCCGTTCTTCGTACTGATAGGGCACTTCGCGTGGGTTAGGCGAAGAAAAAGCGGCTTATAAGCCGCTTTTTGAATGGTTGCTCAACCTTGTATTTAGACTTGGTTAGGATTGTTCTTCCTCAAAGCCGTCGGCATAACCTTTTGGCGGTGGTGTCCAACCTCGTTCGGAGCGTGAGTGCTTGTCTGAACGGTCCTTCTTCATGTCTTCTTTCATTGCTTCTTCAAGGTGAATGAAGATTTGTCGGTAGTTGTTGTCGTAACGTGGGTTCTCCTCAGCGTCAGACCAAGCTTGGTAAAGCTTTTCGGACTTACGACTTTCAACACGTTGATACGTTGATTTTTGCTGTTCAACGAAGAATGGGTGATGACCTAAAGAACGCAAGGCTTCTGCGCCCATTTCGAGTGCCGAGTGGTACGTTTCTGAGACTACAGAATCTGCACCGGCTTCTCGTAGGCGGTAACTGTGACCACGGTCGAATGCACGCGCTAAGATTTTCACATTAGGGTAGGTGTGTTTAACATACTTCACCAATTCAACGCTTGAGTCTTGGTTATCGATAGCGACGACAAGCATTGCTGCTTCTTCGATACCTGCGGTATGTAATAAGTCATGACGAGTTGCATCACCAAAGTAAGATTTGATATTGATGGAGCGTAACAAATCGACTTGGTTGGCTTGGTGATCCAGAACCACAGTATTGACATCATTCGACACCAATAAGCGGTTAACAATCTGGCCGAATCGGCCAATACCAGCAATGATCACCGTGCCTTTCTCTTCGATAGTATCGGCCTCTCGATCGTTAGACTTTTGCTCGTAACGAGGAAGTATCACTTTATCAAATAGAATGAATAAGCCTGGTGTTAGGAACATTGAAAGGGCAACAACCAACGACAAAGTTTGGACTATATCAGCAGGCAATACGTAGTTTTGAGCCGAGAAGCTAAGTAGTACAAAACCGAATTCACCGGCTTGCGCCAAGCTCAACGTAAACAACCATCGGTCGCTATTTTTAATTTTGAAGATTAACGCCAATGTAAACAACACCAAGGCTTTAAGTAGCATAACGCCAAGAGTGAGGCCAATGATCAAACCAAAGTCGTTGAATAGAACATCAAAGTTGATGCCCGCACCTACCGTAATGAAGAACAAGCCAAGTAGCAGCCCTTTGAATGGGTCGATATTAGACTCAAGTTCGTGGCGGAATTCACTGTTCGCTAAAACCACACCCGCAAGGAAGGTGCCTAAAGCGGGTGACAGGCCGACTAGGCTCATCAGTGCCGCAATACCAATAACTAACATCAGCGCGGTTGCAGTAAAGATTTCACGTAGGCCTGAGATCGCCACAAAGCGGAACAGTGGACGACTCAAGAAGTGCCCGCCGACCACAACAATCGCAATAGATGCTGTAATCACAAGGCCATAAGCCCAGCCGGGTAGGCCAGCAACAAGACTCAACTCTTCATGGTGATCAGAAGCCGAAGCGACCGCGCTTTGCGCAGCTTCGATTAATTCTGGCAACGCCAATAGAGGGATGAATGCCAACATCGGAATGACGGCGATATCTTGAAACAGTAAGACCGAGAAAGCATTCTTGCCGCCTTCTGTCTTGGAGAGCCCTTTCTCATTAAAGGTTTGGAGAACAATCGCGGTAGATGACAGTGCGAAGATCAAACCGATGGTGAGTGCTATCGTCCAAGGCTGCCCAAAGAACAGAGCAATACCCATAACAATCGCGGTAGTGCCGCCAACTTGCAGACCACCCAATCCCATAAGGCGGTTTCTCATTGCCCAAAGCATCTTAGGCTCAAGTTCAAGCCCAACTAAGAACAGCATCATAACCACGCCGAACTCGGCAAAGTGTTGAATGGTTGTCGTCTCTTCGCCAACCAAACCGATAATTGGGCCAATCACAACACCTGCAATGAGGTAACCAAGTACAGAACCAAGACCAAGCCTTTTGGCGATAGGGACCGCGATGACTGCGGCAAGCAAATAGATAAATGCTTGTAGAAAATATCCTGTCATGATTTAACCTCTGCTCATCAGTTCATCAACGTAATGGTTTAGCTTTTCAGCCTTGCTTGCCTTTTTAAGGTCGACTTCGCCAGCAACAAAAGCCTCTAAAAGCGTTTTATAGCTGTTTACGTGATCTTGAATTCGGCCTTCTTCCAACGCAGTACGTGAACCAAACAAAGCCAATGGAGCTAAGTAGTTCATGCCGCACAAAGAAGCGGTTTGTTCGATTGGGTGAAGCAGTTCACGTATGGTGAAATGGTTATAGCCATCAGTTTGATAAGCATCTTTCTTGCCACCAGCGGTGATACTGCATAATAAGCTTTTACCTTGCAGTTCATTACCGTCGGTGCCATAAGCAAATCCATATTCGAGAACAAGGTCTTGCCATTCTTTAAGAATCGCGGGGGTTGAGTACCAATATAGTGGGAATTGAAAAATGATGATGTCATGGTCCAACAGGCGTTTCTGTTCACGGTCGATGTTGATCTTGAAGGTTGGGTACTCAGCATAGAGGTCGACACAGGTGACGCCTTCAATACGCTTGGCTTGCTCAAATAAGGGTTTGTTAGCTTCAGAGCGATGCTGAGAAGGGTGGGCGAATAGCACCAAGACTCGATTTTTCGACATATAGCCCTCTTTGTCCATTAACGAATAATATTTATTGGAATTATAGATATACAATAATAGAAGAATGGTTGAACAACAACGAATTAGCCCATACTTATCTATTGAGATGCGTGTGTTTTTAGGTACCTAAGTATATAAAACATCCGTCAATTTGAGTATTTCCGGCACAAGCTGCCGATGACTGAGTAAAACTAATTATTCACGAATAGTAAAAGCGAATATGGGCATTTTATGTCACCGTTGGCGGGTAACGCAAATAATCCAATAACCCGACATAGAACAACAATGAATAAAGGAAAAACTATGAGCATAGACTTGCGTCAACAATGTGATTTGTTGCTTTCCGGTCACCTAGATCCAACACCAGCCCAAACCTTCGCACAAATGGCTGAATGGTGCGAAACACATGATGTGTCGCACGACACCTACGGTGATGGCGAGTTTATCGAGAGCTTTGAAAATAAGATCGCAGAGCTGATTGGTTATGAAGCCGCCGTGTTTGTGATTACCGGCACCATGAACCAACCCACAGCATTAGAAATTGCCTGCCAAGAGAAAAGAAGCCCAGTAGTAGCGATGCATGAGTCGAGTCATATTATGCGCCATGAACGACAAGGGTATCAGCTCCAGAACCGTTTCAATGTACTTCCGGTTGGTAATGTATTTCGCACTTGGAATGTCGACGACTTAAAGGCTTGGCCTGATGAGATTGCCGCGGCATTGTATGAACTACCGATGCGAGAGATTGGTGGTCAGCTGCCTGAGTGGGAAGAGCTTGAAGCGATAAAGCAGTACTGCAAAGAACGATCGATCCATCTGCATATGGATGGTGCTCGTTTGTGGGAGTGCGGCGCGTATTACCGAAAACCATACAGCGAAATTGCTAAGGGGTTCGAGACGGCTTATGTTTCGCTGTACAAAGGGTTAAACGGTCTTGGGGGGTCACTCTTATTAGGTGACAAGGCTTTCGTAGCAAAAGCTTCGGCATGGATGAAGCGTCAGGGCGGAAATGTTTATCATCACACGCCTTACGTGGTTTCGGCAGCAATGCAGTTTGATCAACGGATTGAGTTGATGCCAGCATTGTATGAGCGTACTAAGCAAATCTATCAAATCTTACAAGATTACCCGCAGTTCAAAGTGAACCCGCAGGAACCCCAAGTAAACATGCTTCACCTCTATTTGCCTGTGAGCTATGAAGACGGCATTATTGTGAGAGATAACATAGCGAAGAAACACAAGATTTGGATAGGAAACCCAGCGATCAGTGAGTTGCCAAACCAATGTAAAATTGAATGGTATGTGGGTGATAACTTACTAAACTTGCCAGATCATGAGCTGATCGACATATTGGATTTTATTAGCGAAGAGCTGATTTAATTAACGAAGAGTTGATTTGATCGCAGAAGAGTTGAATTAATTACAGTAGAAGTGATTTAACTGAGATGAATACAGGACATGTTTCCTGTATTCATTTTTACGCCGATAGGATGGCGGGGTCTTGTTACATATACTGGTTGATGTACACGTCGACTAAGAACATGAACACTGGGACTGTGCTGAGAAGTCCGAAGAAGACGATTGGCACCCAGTTTTTCATTTTCTTTTTAGGTTGCTCAGTGTTGTTCATAAATTCGGCCTTCAATTAGTTGTTGCAGCTATTGTAGCTGTTTAGCTTTGTGGTACTAAAAATCTAAGAGCATGGTATCAAATAAAATCGATGAGCCCTATGCGGATTTGGCGTTTCGTGGCGTGTATCAATCACATAAAATGTAAGTGATTCATAAACGGTTCATAAAGGTTCAACAATAATGAACCTATTAGAACAAGTATTGCCTTACTCGGCATATGAGATAAACAGCATTCAAAGATTTGGAGAAGACAACATGAGAACAATAGGAAACATCATTTGGTTTCTATTTGGTGGCGTATTTATGGGATTGGCATGGTGGTTCTTCGGACTGCTCGCATTCCTCACCATCGTTGGTATTCCATGGGGTAGAGCGTGTTTTGTAATGGGTAACTTCTCATTCTTCCCATTTGGTCAAGAAGCGATTTCACGTGATGAATTGACCAATGAAACTGACATCGGTACCAGCCCACTAGGTCTGATTGGTAACATTATTTGGTTCTTATTTGCTGGAATCTGGTTGGCGATTGGTCACATCATGTCAGCAGTAGCGTGTTTCATTACTATCATCGGTATTCCGTTTGCGATTCAGCACCTTAAGCTTGCGGTTATCTCATTGGCGCCAATCGGTAAAACGGTCGTCGACAAGCGTGAAGCAGAAGCGGCACGAGTAAGAAACTACAAGGGTTAAGACTACATGACCCGTCCTGATATGGGTTAACACTTGTTTGACTGAAACGCTCGATGTATTTCACCGAGCGTTTTGTATTTTAAAGCTGTGTGAGGCCTATATTCATTATAGATTTTTACTGATTCGGCGACCATTTTCTTTGCTTCATCAAAATCATTAGGCTTATTCAACAGACACTCCATCTTCAGTATTACGTTGATCTTCTCTGCCAACGCATTCTGATAACAGTCATAGCCTCAATTATTGAGCAAGATACATCATACTGTCGATGCAACTCTTGGTATTCAACAGAGCAGTACTGAACACCTCGATCTGAGTGATGTACAAGCTCACCTGTATTCTTCTGCTCTTTCAACGCGTTTAAAAAGGCCTGCTTTACTGTGCGAGCTTTCATATCATCACCTATGTGATAGCTCACGATTTTTCTTAAGTAAGCGTCTGCCACTAAACTGAGATAAGTACTACCACACCGTGTTGCTAGATAAGTAATATCAGCAACCCATAATTGCTCTGGCCTTTCCGGTATTAAGCCTTCTTAGATTCGATTTGGGCAGTAAAAGCGATGATTACGGTTTGTGGTTCGATGATAAGCTCTTCGATTCTACACTAATAATCGATTCATTTTTAGCAGAGAGAATAAGCGGTCTCGCCCGATTTCAATATCGTTTTGAGCAAGTAAATACTTGATCTTACGAGTCCCTATTCGAGGGTGCATCATCCTTTGCTCCTTCACAAAACCGAGCACTGATTCATCTTTCTTTGTCTGATGAATTTCTGCAACACACCGTTTGTAGAAAGCTTGTTGTGTAATACCTATGAAGTGACAAGCTTTAGTGACGGTCCGTTTTCTGACCGTTTTTTCCTTAATAACTCGGCCTTACGCTTCTTTGAGATTCGGACTCCGAAATCTCGATCCATGACTTTTAGAGCCGCATCAAAGAACTCAGCTTTGAGCTGAGTAAGAGTTTGACATAGTCGCTTCTAACGCTCTCGGTTGTTCTATTTCTTTAGACCAATCTAGTTGACCATGTTTGCGAAGCCAAACTAAAACGGTAGAGTGACCTTGGATCCCATAACGTTCTTGAGCTTGCTTAGAAGTCATTTCGCCTTTTTCAACTTGACTTACGACTGCCAATTTAAAGGCAAGAGAATAATCTCATTGAGTACGTCTACTTGTTGTTTTCATGACACTCTCCAATTTCATGTTGGAAATGTTTCAACCATATTTAGGACGGTACAACAGATACAAAAAAGCCCCGCATTTTCATGCGGGGCTTTTAGTATGCATCACCCATTTAAGGGCGGGACAATGTAATCAAGATTAAGCTAGAAGCTCTTTTGCTGTGTTTACTACGTTTTCAGTAGTGAAACCGAACATCTTGAATAGCTCGCCTGCTGGTGCAGATTCGCCAAACGTTGTCATGCCGATGATTTTGCCACCGAAGCCAACGTATTTGTACCAGAAGTCAGCGATGCCAGCTTCTACTGCGATACGTGCTGTAACGTCAGACGGAAGTACAGACTCGCGGTATTCTGCGTCTTGCTTGTCGAATGCGTCAGTAGCAGGCATAGATACTACGCGTACTTTCTTGCCTTCAGCTGTTAGTTCAGCAGCAGCGCTAACCGCTAGCTCAACTTCAGAACCAGTTGCGATAAGGATAAGCTCTGGTTTGCCTTCACAATCTTTCAGGATGTAACCACCCTTAG
>NZ_OSDX01000029.1:0-57062 GCF_900382755.1 Vibrio sp. Evd11 | reverse complement strand
TTAGCTGGCATAGTTATCTCCTTAAAAATCTAGACGACAACTATGCTGACACAGGGGGGAAACGAGCGATCGCAATCACCGAAATACGCAATTTAACGCGGCTTTCGGTCTGTTGGTGAATATCTTTAAATGTGTTCTCTCAAAGTGAGCTCCTTTTACTCTTCAGCTTAGAGGCGTCACTTATCTTTATGACTCCTCTCGAGCCTCTGCTTAGAGCTTGTTTATAAAAATCGCAAAACTACATACAGACACAATTAAAGTAGTTCTCTGTGTGTTTGAGAGGCTCCATTGCGTAATTTAATAGTTAGTTTGGTGGCGTTGGACGGGTAGGGTTCGATTAGATGTGTTGTAGAAGTTATCTAGGGGCAAATGACAGATACAAAAAAGCCGATGCTAGATATCGGCTTAGTTTGAGTCGTTTTGAATTACGCTGGTTGAACGAGAGTGAGTGCCTTACGAGAAACTTCATGGGCTGCTTTCGTTAGGTTCTGCTTCTCTAGTGCATCAGATAGGTATCCGTAATCTGAAACATTAGAGCGAAGTGCTAGTGCTTTTTCAAAGTGACTTTGCGCTTCTGCCCACTTCTGTTCTCTTAGGTAGAACTGAGCCAACGCGCTGTGTGCTTCGGCATTACCACTGTCTTTACTGATTGCACGTTCTAGCATGATCACTACTGGGTGGTGATCGGCTAGGTTCAGCTCAGGAAGCAACATATAGAGCTCATTTGAACCACTCTTCGCAATGTTCTCTTTAATCACTGTGAAGGCTTCTGAATCAGCTTTACGAGCGATCAGTTGCTTCACAAAACAGGAAACAAGGTGAGAGCTTTGTTTCTGCTTTCTTGAAAGCTTGTTCCAATGGCTGATTAAACCTTCGCTACCTTGCTGTTGTGCAACATCGTGAAGTAAGCCACATTGTGCTTTCTGTTCTAACTCGACTTGCTCATCAGCTGTAAGAAGCTTGTTCTTAGCCAGCTTAGGCGTTAGCTCTAACAATGGTTGCCAAAGTTTAAGCTGCATGTAAGTGGCTTTTAGTAGGCCAAGTACAGCAGTGTTATTAGGGTATGTGCCTTTTAAGGTAGAAAGTGTATCGAATGCGGCTTCGTAGTTTGACTCACTGATCTGTTGTTTGGCTTTCGTTAGCTCAACGGCCAGTAGAGAGTCCTCTTGTTGACTAGCTAGCGCGATGTACTTATCACGCTGACTTGTATTGCCTTGTTCGTGAGCAGCTTGAGAAGCGACTAAATAACAAAGTAGCGGCATGTCGTGGTGGTTAGCCCAACGAGTTACCTTCTTCTCTGCGCCTTTCCAATCACCTTCAAGAAGTTTGATGATGCCTTCATTGGTATAACGACGAGAGCGCTTTAGTTTACGAACACTGAACCAGTTCCAAGTTGTCGAGCTTGCGTACATAAGCTTTTTAAATAGGTACTCTAAGCCGAATAGAGCCGCTAGAAGAGCAATGACAAAGATAACCAGTGTTGTCACGCTCATCTCAATGGTCTTATTCGCAATTGAGATCAGAACGTAGCCTTGTTGACCAGAGAACTGAGTACCAACAATTAACCCAGCACCTAGAACGAGAAAAAGAAAAATCCAACGAATCATTATTTTTCCTCCGTGGTCATAACGGTTACTTCACGACGTAGGCGTTCACGTATCACGTCTGATAACTCATTTTGAGACTCAAGTTTCACAGGGTATTTCACAGAAATATTCTGCTCGCTCAGCTGCTTAATTGCCTTCTCAAACTCAATCACTGAGTTGTTATCTTGGTTTAGGTACGCTTTCGACCATTCGCTAGCGGTATTAAGAGCTGCGCTATACAGTTCACCTTGCTCTTTGTAGACTGCGCGAATGGCTGTCTCTAGTTTGCCTTTGATATTTTCACGTAGGTAGAAGTGCTGCTCAGGTGATAGTAGAGGAATGACTTCTCCATCACGACTGCGGAAGGTGATGAAGTTTTCTGAGAAATCTTTCATCGACGTCATTAGGTTGTTCTGCCAATCATTGATGTCTTGCGATACGGCTTTTTTCTCAACAACCGCAGCTTCTGGAAGAATCGCATTGGCAAGCGGTAGAGTATCGACTTGTTTTTGTAGGCTTGTGATACGAAGAACTAAGCCATCACGGTCGATCAGAGGGATAGTGCGAAGCTTAGTAATGTCATTGGTCATTGATTGACGAAGAGAGACCAAGCTTGGGTCATTCAGTGCGGCGATACGCTGATCGGCACTTTCCATTAGTTTGGTGGCACTAACGGCATCATGCTCTAGGAACAGTTTACGACCAGCAAGTTTCACAAGGTAATCAGCTTCAGCAAGCAACCAGTCATTTGGACGGCGACCTTTAACGTCAGCAACCGCTAGCTGTAGACTTTGAATGCTCTTCTGTTGTTGAGATTGTACGACTTGAGTTTTCTCCACCGCATGTGATGCTTCTTGGATAGTCTCTTGCTTGATGGTTTGTAGGTCTTTATTTACTGCAGATTGAGTATTTTGCAGTTGTGCTTGAAGAGCTGCGATCTGAGTTGAGTACTCAGCGCTCTTTTGCTGCATTTGAAACGCGATGCCGCCGCTGAAAATAATAGAAATAGCGATCGCAATAGCGCCTAGTTTGACACCGCGCTTACCTTGCTTTTCCGCTTTCTCTATTTGCTCTTTATGTTCAGCTTGAGGCTGTTCATTTTGAGCGGCATTTGACGCAGAAGCATCAAGTTTTTGTTCAGGTTGTTTTGTCTCTGTAGATTCAGCTTTTTCGTTTTCAACAACTACTGGCTGAGTGTCTTGTTTCTGTTCAGGTTCAATATGCTCATTATTTTTTTTGCTTGTCATGCTTATTTCCTGTTTCTAGCTAAGGCCGGAGAGCAGCCAGTAATATTTGGTTCGTAGCACTTTGAGTATTGGTCACGCTAGAGAATCCGAGTTGTTGTGCTCGATCTGCTATGCGTTGGCTTGGGACAAATAGATGTCTTGTTGAAAGCCAAGCCAAATACTCATCAGGGGTAATTGAGCAGAGATACTCCAATTGTTCCTGACTAGTGATGACAATTTTGGACGTTTTATTGTTTACCCATGTTTGATAGGTATTGTGGTCGCTAATAGGAATATATTCTCTACGGTAAGTCTCACAATAAGAGACTTGTGCACCCCTGTTAAGTAAAGAATCTCGAATGAGCTCACGTCCACCATTTCCACGCAGTATCAAAATGGATTTATTATCTACGCCATTAAGTTCAGTAAGTTTGAGAAGATGTTCACTATCACTCACTTGAGGATAGTTTACTTTTTGTTTACAGGCTTTGCTTAAAACGTGCGCAGTTTTTTGACCAACGCCAAGATAAAGCGGCGAAATTGGCCAAATGGATGAGGTTTTTGAAAGGATGTTTTGAGCTGCGGTCACGGCGTGGTGACTGACTGCAATAATGATATTGCTGTTATTAAGCTGGGTACTTAAATCCGATGAGTTTGGATTATCAACGATACGAATCAGCGGATGATGGATTGCTTGAATCCTTTCATCCGCTAGTTGTTGGCAAAGCGATTGTCCCTCAGAGCCGGGACGAGTCACCAACACTGTCATGATTATTCTTGGTCAGCGTAAAGCTTGGTTAAGATTTCTCTTGCACCGTCATCCAGCAATTGATTTGCCAGAGTCACGCCAAGCGCTTCAGCATCTTTACGAGAGCCAGATATCTCACCACGAACCATCTTAGAACCGTCCGGTTCACCAACTAATGCACGTAGCCAGATGTTGTCGCCGTCTAATAGAGAGTAACTACCGATAGGTACCTGACAACCACCTTCTAATGTTAGGTTCATTGAGCGCTCGCACAATACACGGTCAGCAGTATCTTCATCGTTTAGAGGCTCAAGAAGTTTAATCAATCGTTCATCATCAAGACGGCACTCAATACCAACTGCGCCTTGGCCAACAGCAGGTAGAGACTGTTCTGGTTCGATGAAGCTACGTATACGCTCTTCTAGCTTTAGTCGCTTAAGGCCAGCTGCCGCTAGGACGATGGCATCGTATTGACCATCATCGAGTTTACCTAGACGAGTACCTACGTTGCCGCGCAGTTCTTTGATGATTAAGTCTGGGCGGTATTCCAGTAGCTGACATTGGCGACGCAGGCTACATGTACCCACGACTGCGCCTTGTGGTAGTTCGTTGATATTGTTGTAAGTATTTGAGACGAAAGCATCACGAGGATCTTCACGTTCACAGATAGTTACCAGGCCTAGACCTTCAGGGAAGTTGACAGGTACATCTTTCATTGAGTGAACAGCTAGGTCTGCTCGACCTTCTAGCATCGCTACTTCAAGTTCCTTAACGAATAGCCCTTTACCACCCACTTTAGCTAGCGGAGTGTCTAGGATGATGTCACCTTTGGTCACCATAGTTACCAACTCAACCTCTAAACCAGGGTGAGCAGCTTGAAGCGCATCCCTTACAAAGTATGCCTGCCAAAGGGCAAGAGGGCTTTTTCTGGTCGCGATACGGATGGGGGCTGAATTTGTCATGGTGTTTCCGATATAGGTTCTGTAATGGTCTAATCTTACCATTGTGAGGCGAAAATTCTTACTGTTTGATCATTCGATACTTTGATAGCTGAAGGATTTTCATGAGTTCACTAAAATAGTGTGATTGGTATCTCATTTGAAATATGGGCTATTATTAGAAGTAGTCAATAAAGAGGACACTACGGCGTCGTGAGTTTAACTTTCTGTCATTAAGGAATTGACCAGTATGAAGGGTTCCTTTGCTTTACCATTAAGGGTGAAAGTGTTAGATTGATCACGTTTTGTTGCTGCTTTCGTTCGGTAACTAAACAGAACTGCACTTAACCTCAAACCAAGGACTTACCTTGCAGGCTTACACTCAAACTTTGATTCAACGATTAGACAATCTAAATCAGCAGCGCATTGATCGTGCGTTGGCGTTGATGAATGTGCAAGGTCAACGAGTATTCAATCTTATTCCCGCATTGCTTCATTTCAATCACCCGATGATGCCTGGTTATTATGACCAACAAGTTCCTTTTGGAATTCGTAGCTTCACACTTAATGAATTCCAAAAGCAATTTGTCTCTGATACCGAATTAACGCTGGGTGGAAAACTCACCGAGGCTGCTGAGCCCGCAATTCTTGGTTTGTACACCATGGGCAGTACCTCTTCTATTGGTCAAAGTACTTCAAGTGACCTCGATATCTGGGTGTGTGTATCTTCGGATATGGATGGCTCAGCGCGCGATAGCCTAACCAATAAATGTCTTTTGATTACCGACTGGGCTGAGAGCTTAGGTGTTGAAGCTAACTTCTTTTTAATGGATGAAGAGCGTTTCCGTTCAAATCATTCTGAAGAGATGACCGGTGATAACTGTGGCTCTTCTCAGCACTTGCTGTTACTTGATGAGTTCTACCGTTCTGCCGTTCGTTTAGCTGGACAACGCCTGTTGTGGCAGATCATTCCGCCAGAAATGGAAGAGTGCTATGACGAATATGTTCAGGGCTTGTGCCAAGATGGCTACCTTGATTGTTCGCAGTGGATTGATTTCGGCAAGCTAAATCGTATCCCTGCTGAAGAGTACTTCGGTTCTAACCTGTGGCAGCTCTACAAAAGTATCGACTCACCGTATAAATCGGTGTTAAAGGCGATCTTGCTAGAAGCTTATTCATGGGAATACCCCAACACTCAACTACTGAGTATTGATACTAAGCGTCGCTTCTTCGCGGATGAACCTGATCTGTATGGTATGGATAGCTACTATCTGATGCTAGAGAAGGTAACGCGCTATCTAGAACGTATCAACGACCACACTCGCTTGGACTTGGTGAGGCGCTGTTTCTACCTTAAGACCCACGAGAAATTGTCGCGTGAAGCTGGCATTGGTTCTGTTGCGTGGCGTCGTGAAGCCCTAACTGAGATGACTAAATCTTGGAATTGGGGGCAAGAAACCATTGCCGAGCTCGACAATCGCCGTAACTGGAAGGTTGAGCAGGTGAAAGTGGTGCACCATGCGTTACTTGATGCCTTGATGCTGAGCTATCGTAATCTGATTCAATTTGCACGTCGTAACGACATTACTTCGGCAATCAGCCCACAAGATATCAGTATCTTGGCACGTAAGCTTTATGCTGCGTTTGAGGTATTGCCGGGTAAAGTCACGCTGCTGAATCCGCAAATTTCTCCCGATCTTCATGAGCCAGACTTGAGCTTTATTGAAGTTTGCCAAGGACAATCCAATAAAGCGGGTTGGTACTTGTACAAGCAGCCGTTGATCGCGCACCGTATTCTTGGTCAACGTTCGCTTGAGCATCATGAGTATTTAAGTAAGTTGGTGGCTTGGTCGTTCTTTAATGGCTTGATTACTGAGTCGACACGTCTGCACTCTGTGGTTCGTGATGCCCATATTGATATCGATAAGTTCTATCAAATGGTGAGTGACCTTCGTAATACCTTCTCTCTGCGTAAGCGCCGCCCGAGTATGCAGGCCCTGGCTAGCCCATGTGAGATTAGCCAGCTGGCGATGTTCATCAACTTTGAAAATGACCCGACTTCTGAATTAAGTGGTCGTGCATTAAAAGTGGATCTCAAGAATGCAGATATCTTCAGCTTTGGTGAAGAAGGTAAGAGCTTAGTCGGAAGTGTTGATCTGGTTTATCGTAACTCTTGGCATGAAGTTCGTACGCTTCATTTCCAAGGTGATACAGCAATGCTAGACGCACTTAAGACGGTTCTTGGCAAAATGCACCAAGATGCGTTGCCGCCAGAGTCGGTCGATGTGTTCTGTTACAGCAAAAACCTACGCGGTGTTATGCGTAACATGGTGTACCAACTGCTTGCCGAGTGTATCGACTTACGATTGAAACCGATTGAACCAGAGAAACGTCGCCGCTTTAAAGCTATTCGTTTAGCCAACAAGATGTTTGGTCTGTTCTTTGAACGTCGTGGTGTTTCGGTACAGATGTTGGAAAACTCGGTCGATTTCTACCGTAGTATCTCAACCAACAAGCTTAAGGGCTCACCTCTACTGATGCTTGATAAAGAGCAAGAGTATCAGTTGCCAGATGTGGTTGATGGCTTTGCGAGTGAAGGTTTAATTCAATTTTTCTTCGAAGACACCGACAAAGGCTTCAATATCTATGTATTGGACGAGTCGAATCAAGTTGAGGTGTATCACCAGTACAGCGGTGAAAAAGATGAGATGATCGCGAGCGTGAATTCTTTCTACACGTCGGTAAAAGATGAGTCGAAGATGTCGTCTAAGCTGATTAACTTTAATCTGCCTCAGTACTACCAAATTGTTCATCCAGAAAAGGGCAACTCTTACGTTGTACCTTATCGTAACGATGCGACTTTAGCTTCTCGGAGCTCAAAGATAGTCAACACCTAGTCTTATTAAGACTGATTGATATTAAGAAAGGAGTGATTGATTCACTCCTTTTTAGTTTTGCTTACAAATGATTAGACCCAATCGATATCTTCATCAGCGTGCTTCACGCATTCTTCTTTAACCATCTCAAACAATTCCATGCCCGTCTTAGAACATGTCCACTTGTCGTCGATTAGCTTGAAGTGAAAACCACCAGATTTAGACGCTAACCAGATTTCTTTCATTGGTTCTTGGCGGTTGATAATGATTTGGCTGCGGTTCTCAAACTCCAGCGTCATTACGTTACCAGTCACTTCGTAATCAATATCTGCCTCTGATTCATCGATAGCTTCTTCGATGTTTTGCATCTGTATATCGACCAGTTGATGAAATTCAGTCTCGTTCATCCTTTCTATCCTATTGCTTTTCCTGAGTGTGGTGCGATTATAGGGGGCATTGAGTTAATAATCACGATATGCAAAATGAAAAAATTAATTACCGCTCTGTTTATGGTATCTGTTATTGGACTTTCTGGTTGTGGTCAAACGGGTCCTTTGTACGATCCTGATGAAGTTCAGCAGACTGAACAATCACAATAAGTGAAACACGCAGAAATCGTTATTTATAAGGGATAAGAACTTTGGATTACTTCAACTATCAGGAAGATGGCCAGCTTTGGGCTGAGGACGTCGCACTTTCACAACTAGCAGAGCAATATGGTACACCGCTGTATGTATATTCTCGTGCAACATTAGAACGCCACTGGAATGCGTTTGATTCGTCGGTTGGCGAGCACCCACACTTAGTGTGTTATGCCGTTAAAGCTAACTCGAACCTTGGCGTGTTGAATACTTTGGCTCGTTTGGGCTCTGGCTTCGACATCGTTTCTGGCGGTGAGCTAGAGCGTGTAGTTGCTGCCGGTGGCGATCCAGCAAAAGTTGTATTCTCTGGTGTCGGCAAAACAGCCGCTGAAATGAAGCGTGCACTTGAGTTGAACATTAAGTGTTTCAACGTAGAGTCTGAGCCAGAATTAGAGCGACTGAATAAAGTGGCTGGTGAACTTGGTGTTAAGGCGCCGATTTCACTGCGTATTAACCCAGATGTTGATGCGAACACTCACCCTTACATTTCTACGGGTCTGCGTGATAACAAGTTCGGCATTGCCTTCGACCGTGCTCCTGCTGTTTATGCGTTTGCAAAAACACTCGATAACTTGTCTATCCATGGTATTGATTGCCACATCGGTTCTCAGTTAACGGATATCGAACCTTTCATCGATGCCACTGATCGCCTACTTGCACTGATCGACCAACTACGAGCTAACGACATCAACATCAAACATCTTGATGTCGGTGGCGGTTTAGGCGTGGTTTACCGCGATGAATTACCACCACAACCTTCAGACTACGCGAAAGCTTTGTTGGCTCGTCTAGACAATCATTCGGATCTAGAGCTGATTTTCGAGCCTGGAAGAGCGATCGCTGCTAACGCTGGTGTATTATTAACGAAAGTCGAGTTCCTCAAGCCTACCGAGCATAAGAACTTTGCCATCATAGATGCAGCAATGAACGATCTGATGCGCCCGGCACTTTACCAAGCTTGGCAAGATATTGTGCCAGTGAGCCCGCGTCAGGGTGAAGCTGTGACTTACGACTTGGTTGGCCCTATCTGTGAGACAGGTGACTTCCTAGGTAAGGATCGTGACCTTGTTCTTGAAGAAGGCGATCTACTGGCCGTTCGTTCTGCTGGTGCTTATGGCTTCGCTATGTCATCTAACTACAACACTCGTTCGCGAGCGGCTGAAGTGATGGTTGATGGCGATAAAACTCACTTGGTTCGTCAGCGTGAAGAGCTTACGAGTCTGTGGGAACTTGAAAACATTCTTCCGGAGTAATTTTAAGCGTTATGCACTTCCACTTTTCTAAAATGCATGGTTTGGGCAATGATTTCATGGTCGTGGACTGCATTACTCAAAATATTTTCTTTTCTCCAGATTTGATCCGTCGTTTGGCGGATCGTCACACTGGTGTGGGTTTTGATCAGCTACTTGTGGTTGAGGCTCCCTATGATCCAGAAACTGACTTCCATTACCGCATATTCAATGCGGATGGCAGTGAAGTGGAGCAGTGTGGCAATGGCGCTCGTTGTTTTGCACGATTTGTTCGCATGAAAGGCTTAACGAATAAGTACAGCATCAACGTGAGCACCAAGAAAGGAAAAATGGTTCTCAAGATTGAAGACAATGACCAGATCACGGTGAACATGGGCATTCCTGAGTTCGAACCAGGCAAAATTCCGTTCAAGGCAAAGCAGCCAGAGAAGACGTATATCCTGAGAACGGATGTACACACCTTGTTCTGTGGTGCTGTGAGCATGGGTAACCCGCATGTGGTTACTGTTGTTGATGACGTCGATACTGCCGATGTGGAGACCTTAGGTCCGCTTCTTGAATCACATGAACGTTTTCCTGAGCGTGTTAACGCTGGCTTTATGCAGGTTGTTAACCGTGAAGAGGTTCGCTTACGTGTTTACGAACGCGGCGCGGGTGAAACGCAGGCATGTGGTAGCGGTGCGTGTGGCGCAGTTGCGGTTGGTATTACTCAAGGCTTACTGGCTGAGAATGTGAAAGTTCGTCTACCTGGCGGTGACTTACACATTAGCTGGCAAGGTCCGGGTAAACCTCTGTTTATGACTGGCCCTGCAACCCATGTGTTTGATGGTCAACTTTCTTGCTAATAATGACTGATAGCAAATAGATTCATAAAAAATAAAGGATAGGTTTTGTCTTACGTTGAAGCCGACGCACTCACCGCAGGAGTGGTCGCGGAATATTTACGTGATAACCCAGATTTTTTTCAAGACAGAAGAAATTTGGTTGATCGCCTTGCTGTTAACAATGTTGAGCAGGGCGCGGTTTCTTTGGTTGAGGTTCAGCTTAAGCGTCAACGCCAGAGAATCGAAGAGTTAGAAGAAGAGATCACTGGCTTGATGTCACTGGCTGCGAATAACGACAAAACTTTTTATGAGTTTATGGATCTGCAAGCTCAGGTATTGAAATGCAGTGATTTCATGCAAGTCATTAAGGCGGTTGAACAAAAGGCGATTGAATTAGGTTTGAAAGCTCATATTCGCGTACTGTCTCAGTTGGGCTTTTATCAGCTTAACGGAGAGCGTTATTCGAAGTTTTCATTGAACCATTTCAACGGTAAAGATGCTTATTTAGGACGCTTGAGAAAAGCAGACAGACAAGATTTGTTTGGTGATTTTCCAGTTCCAGAGCTAGGCTCTTATGTAGTACTTCCGCTTGCTAAGCAGTCTCCATTGGGCTTGCTCGCCTTTTCTAGCGAAGATGGCGGCCATTTCCAACCCCATATGGATACGCTCTTTTTACGCCATTTAGCGCTTGTTGTAGCTCATTTGGCGGACACCTTACCTTGGCAGATAAATAATGAGCCTAGAGCCCAAAATACCTCTTCCTAACAGCCTTCAAAAGCCACTTTCTCGCTTCTATGAATATCTCAGAAGCGAGAAGGGACTCAGCCTACACACCCAACGCAATTACCGACAACAGCTCGAAACCATGGCCGCTCATTTAGTCACTCTAGGACTGAAAGATTGGGCTCAAGTCGATGCTGCATGGGTAAGGCAACTTGCCAGTAAAGGCATGCGTGAGGGAATGAAAGCGAGCAGCATCGCGACTCGTTTATCTTCATTGCGCAGCTTCTTTGATTTCCTCGTATTGCGTGGCGAGATGTCAGCCAATCCAGCCAAAGGTGTTTCTGCACCTCGCAAACAACGTCCTTTGCCTAAAAATCTTGATGTCGATGAAGTGGGTCAACTGCTTGATGTGAATGAAGACGATCCACTGTCGATTCGTGACCGAGCGATGATGGAGGTAATGTATGGTGCTGGATTACGACTGGCAGAACTGGTCGGCATCAACCTGAAGGATGTGTTGGCTCGACAAGGCGAAATCCGAGTGATTGGTAAAGGCGACAAAGAACGCAAAGCGCCTTTTTCTGGTTTAGCGAAAGAGTGGGTCGATAAGTGGCTGCGAGTCCGCGGTGAATTGGCTTCTCCGGGAGAGGACGCGCTGTTTGTTTCCAAGCTGGGAACGCGCATCTCACACCGCAGTGTGCAAAAACGTATGGAAGAGTGGGGCAAGAAGCAATCTGTGGCGAGCCACATCAGCCCGCACAAACTGCGCCACTCCTTTGCGACGCATATGCTTGAATCGAGCCAAAACCTACGCGCTGTTCAAGAATTGCTCGGGCATGAAAACATCTCGACTACCCAAGTGTACACTCACTTGGATTTCCAACACTTAGCGCAAGCTTATGATCAGGCTCATCCGAGAGCGCGTAAGAAGAACAAAGATTAGATTAAAGGGTTTACTATGCGAATTTATCGAGGGTTAAAGCCTATCCAAGCCATGACCTTTGACTTGGATGACACCTTGTATGACAACTGGCCTGTGATCATGAAGGTAGAGAAGGAGATGGCACAGTGGCTTTATCAAAAGCACCCTGTGTCGGCTTCTTTATCGCTTGAAGAGTGGCAGGGCATTAAGCAGCAAGTCGCCTCTGAAAACCCAGCTTTAAAGCATGATGTTACTGCTTGGCGTGAAACACAGATTAAGCGTGGTTTGCTGCAACTGGGTTACTCTCAGCTGCAAGCAGAACAAGCCGCTCGTGAAGGCATAGAACACGCCTTGTGGCTGCGTAATCAGGTGGATGTTCCTCAAGAGACACATCGCGTGATGGCTGAGCTTAGTCAGCGTATTCCTTTGGTGGCGATTACAAATGGTAATGTCGATCCGCATAAAATTGGCTTAGGGCAATACTTTCAGTTAATCCTCAAAGCCGGCCCTGATGGCAGAGCAAAACCCTACCCGGATATGTTTGAAAAAGCGCAGCAATACTTAGGTTTTGATGCGAACAACATTCTTCACGTTGGTGACCATCTGAGAACGGATGTTTACGGAGCTAAGAAAAATGGCTTCCAGGCATGCTGGTTTAATGATACTGGTTCCAATTTATACCTCTCCTCGAAGGCGAGTGTGCTCCCTGATGTTGAAATAGAGCAACTTAGCGATCTTATGCGACTAATTTAATGGCTACGGTAAGCTATTGTGTCGCATTTATGATATTGAATTGTTACATTAGTCGTAATTAAATGCCTGTTTAGGCTAGGATAATAGGCGACTACTTTTTATCGATTCATTTCAATCATAGCAGTGGTTGCGGGTTCTCACTTCACTCGATTTTGAACAAGGGTTGGCATGCAAACATTTACATTTCTCGCAAATACTGAGGAGTTATTTAAATCTCAATTTGAACAGCGAGAATGGTGTGACCGCAAGCAATACCTAATTCAACTCTTCTCAGCTCAATCTCCAGAGGTTGCTCGACGCATCGCGAGTGTTGCTCTCAAGCACCTAAATCATTCCATACTGATAGGCCAAAGTGCGCGTCATGTTATTTGTGATAACTGCCTAGAAAGCGCTTGTACCTTAGTGATTATCAGCGAGTTTGATGAAACACATTTAACCTCTGCTGTGCAGCCTTTTACTGGCAATCCGAACCACGATAGCCAAGCTCTGGTGGCTCAATTATCTCTCTCCAAAGACACTAAAACGGTGATTAGCCTGTGTGATCAGGTTGAAGGGCGCGATTATCCCATTTATGGCGCTTTTGAAAACCTGCCTTATAGCTTGCCTGTGGCTGGTGGACTCTGTCACGAGAATGACTTTGGCCGTTGGGTTATGCATAACGAAGAGACCTATCAACACGCCTGTGTTGCAGTCGCTTTGACCAACCCAAGGTTGAAGGTTTGGTCGGATGCGTATTCTGAGTGGAATCCTATTGGAATGAAGTTAAGAGTTACTCAAGCTGAGGGCAACCGCTTATATGCATTGAATGATAAGCCAGCGATTGACGTGTTCAAACATTACCTTGCTGACGGCAAAGACCTTCCATTTAGTCAATTGATGAGTTTCCCGCTCTATCGTGAGCTCGGAAGAAAGAAGGGCATCTCAACGCCTCTTCGTATCAATGACGATGGCAGTATTGAATTTGGTAGCCCTTGGCATGTCGGAGAGGAAGCTCAGTTTTGTTATAACCACCCATCTTTGACCGCAGAGAAAGTGCGTCATGGTGCCGAGGTGCTTGCGATGCATCAGCCTGAATCGGTGATCATTTATAACTGTGTCTCTCGGCTTGAATTCATCGATAGTAAGCTCGAACTAAAGCCATTTGAAGGGATTGTGAAGGCCAGTGGTACCTATTGCATGGGTGAGCTCTACCGTAATGAAGATCGCCAAGACATACTTCATCACAGCCTCACCTATATTGCGATGAGAGAGTCGGATGAGATAGACGAATTTCGTTGTGATGATTTTCATTGTGATTCTACGGTCTCACCGTTACTCAATTTAGTGAGAAATGCGGTTGCGGACTTAGACAGCATTAATACCCAGATGGAGAAAAAACTTCATCAGCAGGCGCGTCGTCTAACCGAGAGCTACCGAATCGATTCGCGTACCGGGCTGCCTAATCGGATTGTATTAAAAGAGCGCCTTAATACGATTCTGTTCAGTGAACACCTTCTGACTTTAAAGCTGACCAATTTTCATCAGGTTAACGAGAAATATGGTTATCAAGTGGGTGATCAGTTGTTACTCGACCTTTCGAATCATTTTGTTGAACGATTACATCTTCGTGTAGTGAAGGAATCTAAGGTTCAGGTCGAACTGTTCAGTATTGGCGTTGGTGAGTGGGCGATTATCTTTAACGCGAGTATCGACAGCGGGAAGATAGAACAACGCTTCATTGAGTTTGCTGATGACATTGAACACATTAATTTTGAGCCATATGGATTAACCGATATTGATTACCTGTCGGTTTCACTGTGTGGTGGCTTTGCCAGCCGTTGTGATTTCTTAACTGACAGCGGTGATGAAATCTTATTGAAAGCGATTGAAGCTCGACGTTATGGAGTGCGTAACAACACCCACATTACTAATGCTAAAGACATTCAGGTGAGCGAGGAAGATCGCAAGGAACAGCTCGGCTGGTTGAGCTGCGTAAGTCGAGCAATCTTAGATCAGAACATCATCACTTACTCACAACCTATTGTTGCGGCGGGTACTCACGAAATGATCGGCCAAGAGTGTTTGGTCAGAATTATGGAAGCAGACGGGACGATTGTGCCACCGGGTAAGTTCTTACCTATGATTGCTGACACGCATCTTTATACTCGTCTAAGCCGACATATGATTAAGAACACCATTGGTTATATGGCGGATAAGCAAAGCCCGTTCTCGATCAACCTGTCTCCACAAGACCTATTGAGCGATAAGACACTTGAGATTCTCGAGACTGCCATTAGTGGTATCAACGATCCCACTCGACTTGGCTTAGAAGTTCTCGAGTCTGAGCAGATCAAAGATTACGGTCGAATGATTGAGGTGTGTGATCACTTCCGTGCTCTCGGGGCGAGAATCATTGTGGATGATTTTGGTTCAGGTTATTCCAACATTGATGAAATCATCAAACTCGAGCCGCAGATCATCAAGCTCGATGGCAGCTTGATTCGCAACATCGACAAAGACCAAAAGCAAAGGAACATCGCTTCTCAATTGGTGCGTTTGTGCCAAGTGTTTAATGCCCAAACGGTCGCTGAATTTGTTCACAATCAACAGGTTTGTGAGATGGCAGAGCAAATGGGTGTCGATTACCTGCAAGGTTATTACTTTGGCGAGCCTAAGCGACTGTTTTAGTTATTAAAGCTCGCACAATCCCACAAGCCCTTACTTTGAAAGCGCTCAGCCACCATTAATGACTGTTTTTTGGTGGAATGAGTGATGTCTAACTAACGTCACATTATTTACAAGACGATTGTAAGTATTCCGTGCAAGCCTTATCTATAATAAGCACAATAACAAATCATTAACGCAACGATTAATGTGAATATGCAGTCGACCTCTCTCCTGATACAAGACATAGAACAAACCCAACGTGAATTGGAAAAGATAGATTTTCATACACATGAAAGCCTACTGATTCAGGTGTTTTCGTCTTTCGAGAAAGGTTCGGTTTTGGCTGCCTGCCAAGTAATTCAATCGACTTTCCCCAACGCAAAGCTCATTGGTTGTAGTGCCAATCATTACATCAGCCAAGGTGTCATTTTACATCAGGGCTTGTACCTTATTGTTACTCGCTTCGACAGCACCTCATTTTCTTGTGGTGTCGTGGAATATAGCGAGCAGCCACAAATTGATAGCCAATCGATGTGGGAACAGTTGGGATGTACCGCTCAGACTCAAAGTATTATCTGCTTTGCCGATCGCTTGCAGATAAATAACCGAGCCTTGTTTTCTGCGTTTGAACAATCCCGATATTCACTGCCTATTTGTGGAGGCGCATCGACCATTACCGACAGTGGACGGTGGGTTATGCTGAACGGCCATTGCTACGAAAATGCCTACGTAATGCTGGCCTTACACAGCTCTGAGTTAGTCGTAACCAAAGGCTACTACACCGAGTGGAACCCGATAGGGCGCACCTTTCGAGTCACTGGCGCTGAAGGTCAACGCTTGGCAGAATTGGACGGCATGCCAGTTCGTGATCTTTATAATCGCTACCTTGCGGACGGCCTCGAAGTACCTTTCGAGCAACTCCATAACTTCCCTTTGATGGTTGGCGATCCAAAAGAACAAAACATCCATTTACCACTCAAGGTCATTGATGACGGAGAGATCGAGTTTAGTGGTCCGTTTCAGATTGGCGATGAGGTTCGGTTTTGTTATGACCATCCTTCTCTGACCTTGGAGCAGATACGACTTGGCGTTCAACAAATTGGTGTTCATGCCCCGCAACAGTTCTTTATTTATAACTGCACTTCGCGTATCGACTTTATTGATGGCAACCAAGAGGTGGAGACTTTTCAAAACCTAGCAGACACCTATGGTGTGTATTGTATGGGCGAGCTTTATCAAGATGATGATCAACAACGCATTCTGCATCAAAGCCTAACGTATCTCACGCTAAGAGAGGGAGAGGTCGAAGCTGAAGGTGCAGTTCCGCTTGAGACACAACCTGCCACGAACATATCCCCCTTATTTTCATTGATTCGTAATGCTTTGCTCGATGTTGATGACATGAACAACAGCATGGCGAGCAAGATCCAGCAGCAAGCCACAGCGCTGACCGCCAGTTATCGGATTGATCGTCGAACGGGTTTACCTAATCGAAGTGTGTTGCGTGAAAAACTGTCAAAAATGAATGCTGATAGTCACTTGTTGGCGTTGAAGGTCACGACGTTTGGACAGATCAATGAAAAGTACGGTTATCGAGTAGGTGATAAGCTGCTTCGTGATTTGAGTGAGTATTTTCAAAAGGCGTTATGGCAGTTTTTTGATGAAGGGTGTCAGCTATACAGCATCGGTATTGGCGAGTGGGCGGTAGTTTTTGAAAGCTGGGCCAGCCACGAGCACATTCATCAGCGCTTTTCTGAGTTTGCCGATAAAACCGAACACGTAAATTTTGAGCCAATGGGCTTGCCGGATATCGATTACCTCTCGGTTTCAATTTGCGCAGGCATTGCGAGTCGTCGTGATTTTCCAACCACATCGATAGATGACTTTTTACTGAAAGCTATTGAGGCTCGTCGTAGTGCGGTAAGTCAGAATAAGCATCTAGTGAGCGCTAAAACATTAATCCAACTAGAGAAACAGCGCCAAGAGCAATTAGGTTGGTTGTCTTGTGTAAGCCGCGCGGTGTTGAATCAAAATGTTGTGGCGTGTTCTCAACCCATAGTGTCAGCGCATAGCCATCAAGTTGAAAGCTATGAATGCTTGGTTCGAATAGAAGAAGATGGTCAGCTGATAGCTCCAGGTAAGTTTTTACCGATTATCGAGGGAACGCATCTTTATACGCGCCTTAGTCGCCAGATGATAACGCGTACCTTTGATTATATGAGTCAAAGGACCGATTCGTTTTCTATTAATTTGGCGCCACAAGATTTCAACAACGAGAAAACTATTCTTCATCTTGAGCAAGCCATCAAAAAGATCAGTCACCCGCAGCGCATTGGGTTAGAGGTACTGGAAACCGAGCAGATTCAGGATTACGGTCGATTGATTGAGATATGTAACCATTTCCGCGATATGGGCGTGAATATCATCGTTGATGATTTTGGTTCGGGCTATTCGAATATTGATGAGATATTGAAGCTTGAGCCACAGGTGATAAAGCTCGATGGCAGTCTGATTCGTAATATCGATCAAGATAAGAAACAGCGCAAAATTGCCCAACAGCTTGTTAGTTTGTGCCAGATACTCAATGCCAAGACAGTGGCGGAGTTCGTACATAATGAACAGGTGTGTCGAATCGCAGAGGATATGGGGGTCGATTACCTTCAGGGTTACTACTTTGGTCAACCTCAGCGTTTATTCTAATCGAACGAGATAAATTTCTTTCAAAGAGCAGTCAGAGTGTCGGTTTCACGTGAAACACCGATCGGTTCAATAGATTAACGATAGATGTGAAAAGGGTGAGCTTATGGCTCACCCTTTTTGTTTCGGTTTACGTTATCTACCGCAAGCTTGTACGTGGTTTAATCTATTTGAGTGAATGACCACACTTATCCGATTGAAACACCTTTAGGTAGTGTTGGTAGTAATCGTTAATCAACTTAGCCGGTTCGATTTCACCTAACGTTTTTAGCAACTCAACGCCAACTTCGCAGGTACATAAGTGCCCGCTGTCTTGATTGCGGCGCAAGGTGTATGACGATTCAGTCGTGATATCGAGATGGATTTGAGGAATGGTGTTTAACCACGCGCTCTTGTTGAGCATTTTCTTCGCTTCCTGCCATGTCCCATCCAAGATGATGAATAACGGCTTATGATCTCCAGCTACAGATGACATGGCTTGCTGGCACTCAATACTGCTGTCACTTGGAAACAGCAAAAAAGGCTGCAATGCTTTGTCTTCGAGTAAGGCAATCAGCGCTTCTGGTGGCGTTTTTCGTTGCCACACGAAGGACTGACACTGCTGAATAGATTGCTCAAGTAACTTTCCGGTATTGGTGTCTCGCGACAGTTCATTCTCATGAGTCAGCAGTACAAGATCAGTTTGGCTTTCAACACTTGGTATGCGGTGACAAATACATTGATGAGTGAAGCCACAACCACCGCAAGCTTGTTGATTACTCATGGTTATAGCTTAACTCCGCTTTGCGCTGGTGATATGTCATCAGCAAACAGAACCACATCGCTGATATCAGCATCATTTGCAACTGGAGCGACACTTGTATTCAGTGGGTAGCTAACACCGGTGTAAGACAGCGTGTGCTTCGCAGGTGTTGCTCCACCGCCGCTGACATTGAAGATCAAATCCTGCCAGCCATGATTTTGCGACTTTCCTAAGCGTATATCGCCCTTAACCAGTGTCACTCGGCTATTGAAGCGCCAGTTGTCTTGGTGGTTCTCAAAGATAAGCAATGTACAGCCACCCGAGCCACACCAGTTCAGTTGAGCAAACAACTCTTCTTTGCCATCACCGTTCAGATCGTAGGTTAGCCAGCGGTACTGAGTATTGTCTGGATCGGTGTTGTTGATCTTAAAATACTCACGGATCGCTTGGTCGACTTTTTGATCAAGTTGATCACTCGAGTTTATTTGCTTTGCGGTGAGATCAACGGCCGTGGTCGTGTTTACTTGCGCTTGTGCACTCTTTGCTTCAAATAGCACTAGACCGCCATTGGCAATAGGGTAGACAACATTGCCCACTTTCTCTTTTTCAGCGACCAGTTTGCCGTTATCGAGTGTGAAGACGCGCTCAGAGATTAAGTACTGTTGCTGGTGACGAGTCATCACAACCTGTACCTGATTTTGGTTAAGTTGCTGCCAGAAGCCCTGTTCAACAATAGAAGGATCGCCATTGCTGTACGAGTAAGTCGTAATAGCGCTGTGGTCATCGTTGAGTTCTAGGTTGATAGAGAAGCCAGTGTTCTGCGTTGAGCTTGCGAAGTAGAGTCCACTCCAGTTCAGCGTTGGATCTTGATTGACCACCATTGCACAGCCATTGTAGTTGCTGTCATTGAGATTAAGTTTGGCGTGCCAGCCATAGATAGAGTCACTCATGCCATCGCTGCAGCTCTCTTTTTTAAGGTTTAGCTCACCTTGTCCCTGATTACCTTTAAGCTGGTAGTCGCGAGTGCTTGGTGAGGTGCGGCTTGATTCGATATCGAGGCGCTGAGGTTCTTCGCCCATCTTAGTGTATTTGAGTTGGTCTTTATCGAAGGTTGCTGACCAGTAAGGTTCGTTACCAAAAGCGCGTGTTGCGCGAAGTGGTTGGTCACAACGTTCAGGGTTCTCTGCCGTTAGCACATTGACTTGGTCAACTACGAAGCGTGCGGTGAAGTCGGCATTGTATCCCGTTTGGCTAGGAACGGTTAAATGGCCGATAAGCTCACCGTATAAGGCTTGATAAGGTCTAGTGGCGAGCCCTTGTGCTTCGAGCGCTAACTCTGGTGATAAATCTAACCAGTATTGTTGTTGGCTGCCGCAAGGCGTGAAAGTTCGGCTCTCATGGCCCACCACAACTTGACCACGCATGATGAAGGTTTGCGGTTGAATGCTCAGTGGTTCATCTAAGGTTGCTGGTGGTAATTCAGGTTGTTGCGGCGTATCTGGAGCCGATACACAGCCTTGCAAAGCGAATGCGACTAGCCATGTCACTGGGTTTTTCATTACCTTCATGTTATATCTTCCTCGGAGCAACCGTTAATTGGATTTATTATGGCATATTGGTTATTTAAAACAGAACCCGACACCTTCTCTATTCAGACTCTTAGAGTGCAAAAAACCTCTTGTTGGGAGGGTGTACGCAACTATCAGGCTCGAAACATGATGCGTGATGACGTCAAGCTTGGAGATCTGGTGATGATATACCATTCATCATGCAAAAAAGTTGGCGTAGCAGGGATCGCTAAGGTAACCAGAGAAGCCTATCCAGATCATTTTCAATTCGACCCAGAAAGTGATTACTATGATGCTAAATCTTCGCCAGAGAATCCGCGTTGGATAATGGTTGATGTCGAATTTGTGCGAGTAACTGAGCGCTTGATCCCTTTAGCAACGTTGAAAGCTATGCCTGAGCTAGCAGAAATGCCGCTGGTTAAACGAGGCAATCGCTTATCTATCATGCCTGTTACTGAACAGGAGTGGCAGGCGATCTTAGGGAAAGAAGTACTCGGCTCTCGTTAGCGTTAGAGGAGGCTTTTAGCGTAAGGTTCAAAAAAGGCAGCCATTGGCTGCCTTTTTATTTATTCAGATTTCTGTGACTAGATTAGATTAAAGCAGGTGCTTTTCTAAGTAGTGCGCAACCGCATCGTCGGCATTACTGCCGATTACTTCATTATTGGGTAGCGCTTCCTTCACTTTATGATGTGAAGTCTCCATGACTAAACCTTTACCGGCCATTGCGAGCATTTCAGCATCATTCATACCATCGCCAAAGGCAACACAGTTCTCGAGAGTCAGATTGAGTGATTTCGCAACAGCGTCTAAGGCATGCCCTTTAGAGACTTCAGCGGCCATGACTTCTAGGCACCAAGGTGTTGAAAAGGCGATATTGAGTTTGTCTCCAAAAGCGTCTTTTAGCTTCTGCTCAAATGTGACCAGATACTCATGGTCTTGCTCTGGGTGCGTGAAGAAGACTTTCGCAATGCCATCACTTGGTGCTTTGTCGGCTTCAAATCGCTTGTAGCTAAAGCCTGACTCACTGTGGAATTTTGCTAGCATTTCGTCTTCACGGTCCAGTAGCCAATCTTCATTCTGGTACATGTGAATGAAAATATTTGGATCTTGGCGAACCACATCAATAACAGGCTGAACTAAATCCTGAGGCACGTTCTGGCTATACATTAGTTGATCATTTTGGTCGTGCACGCGTGCACCGTTTGAAGTGATCATATACGCCGGAATCCCTGCTATCTCACGAATACCCGCAACATCTACATGATGGCGGCCGGTCGCGAAGATAAAGGTGTAGCCTTGGTCGTGTAACTTCTTAAGTGTTAGCTTGGTAAAGGCGCTTAACTGATGATTGGGAGCCAGAAGCGTACCATCTAAATCAGAGGCAACGATTTTCACGGAATCTTTTAGTGCAGGAATAGTCATTTAACCCTCATTGCAAAATGCTTAGCTGATATCGACACTAGCCAGTGCTAGCATCCTCTAAAGTACAATATCTCTATGCAGAAATTGTATGCCAAATCTGCGAAAGAAAAGAGGGCAAAGCTCACTTACTTCTCTTCCTCTTTAGCGCTTATCTTTTTTATTCGCCGCGCCTCTTGTTATCCCGCTGACATTAAGCAAAAAACTGATTAATGGCATCCAGTGTTTGATTACGATATTCATCCTTTTCAAACAACACCTCATGCCTAGATCCTTCAATAGTTTTAAACTGGCAAGCTGAGTTGGTTTTCTTCAGCTTATTGATGAACTTCAATTGAGCATCGTTACTGACAATCTTCTCGTTTCCGGCTTGAATCAATAGCAGCGGGATTTTGATTTGACGAGTTTGCTGGATTGCCTGTTTCGCAGCCATTAACCCTTGCCATACCCAGCGAGTGCTTGGTCCGCCAACTTGCAAAGAAGGTGACTCGTCATACAGGTGTCGGAACCACTGGTAACGAACCTTGCTGTGGCTGAGTAAATTATTTTCGAATGGCTTGGAGTAATACGCCTGTTGCCCTGGGGCATAAGTTGGTTTGGTATAGCAAGCAGTAAGCACTTGTCCAACAATCATCGCGATGGGCTTGAAGTACCATTCAGTATTGATCCCAAACATGGGAGCACAGAGAGTCGCTTTGTCAAATGGGTGGTTAGGGTTGGTCTGTAGGTAGCGAGTGGCAATGGTGCTGCCCATTGAGTGCGCTAACAGATAACGATTGGAATATCGGCTAAGGTTAAAACTGTTAATGATGTTGGACATGTCTGATACGTAATCATCAAACTCATGAATGTGACCAATGTCAGAGTCTGTTACCATACGTTCCGACTGGCCTTGACCTTGGTGGTCAAATGAATAAACGTCATAGCCTTGCTGATAGAAGTCGTAAAAGAGTTCTTGGTATTTTAAGCAGCATTCGATGCGACCATTTGAAATCACAATGGCTTTGGTGTGCGTCGGTGAGGTTAAGCTACACCAGTACAGCTTCTTTTTACCAGATGATGTGATATACCCATCTTTTCGTTGTTGCCAAAGGGCAGGGATCGGGTGTTTAATCGCTTGCTCGAACTCAGGTTCTTGCGTGTATGAAACAGGGGCGGCACTGTGGTTTTCCATGGGAAATTACCTGAACTGATGCATGTGAGAGCGTCATCGCTACTAATGTTGTTAGATTAAAGAACTAGTAAGGAAATGCAAATGGATACTCATGTTTGGCTTGCTTATGTCGTCACGGCGATTTTGTTTAGTTTGGCTCCGGGCTCAGGTACCGTTAATTCAATCAGCAATGGGCTAAGTTATGGTACCAAGAAGTCACTCGCGTCGATCGCAGGCTTACAGCTTGGTCTAGCATTCCACATCATGCTGGTGGGTGCGGGCATTGGTGCACTAGTCGCTCAATCCGCGTTGGCGTTTACTATCATCAAATGGGTCGGTGTGGCTTATCTTTTGTGGTTGGGCATTCAAAAGTGGCGTGATAATTCTAGCTTGGTGGCTTCAGAAGAGAGCACAACGTTATCGAGCGGAAGATTATTGCGCAATGCCGTGCTTATTAATCTAACCAACCCGAAATCTATCGTGTTTTTGGTGGCTCTGTTTCCTCAGTTTATTGATCCGACACAGCCTCAGGCTCCACAGCTATTAGTACTTGGTGTAACCACTGTATTCATTGATAGCGTGGTTATGTTGGGTTACACCTCATTAGCTTCACAAATGGGACGTTTTATTCGTTCTGATCGCGTAATGGGTAAGATAAATAAAATATTTGGTGGTATGTTCATGGGTTGCGGTGCTTTGCTGGCTGCCGCGAAAGCTTAGTTTTGGCAATAGAGTTACTGTTAAACCAATAGAGTTACTGTTAAACCAATAGAGTTATCAATAAATGACCGCTACCTACGTTGCTAGACAACCTATCTTAAATCGTAAGAAGAACACGCTTGGTTATGAGCTGTTGTTTCGCGACGGAGAAAGGAATGCCTATCCTGCGCATATTGAGTCTAACCGTGCAACGTATCGTTTGATTGTTGAGAACTTCTTGTCGGTTGGGCTTAACCCTTCGATCCCATCTTCACGCTGTTTTATTAATTTCCCTTATCAAAGCCTGATTCGCCGGTTGCCTTTGAGCTTGCCAAAAGACAAGGTCGTGGTTGAGATCCTTGAAACCTGCCAACCGACGGACGAATTGCTCGACGCGGTGAAAGAGTTGCATCAAGCGGGCTATATGATTGCCTTAGATGATTTTACTTCAACACCAGAATGGGAACGTTTCCTAAAATACACGCATATTGTTAAGCTCGATATCATGCAGATGGGCTTGGATGAAGCGTGTGAGTTGGTAAGAAAACACGAAGGGAAGAAGTTTAGCTTTCTTGCTGAGCGTGTCGAAACCGAACAAGAATTCCAACAAGCCAAAGAAGCGGGCTTCCGGTTTTTTCAAGGGTACTTCTTCAGTAAGCCTGAAATAGTCAAAACCAAGTACATTAGCCCAGAGCAGGTGATTGCTATGGAGCTGTTTCAAGAAGTGTGTAAAGCCAATGTCGATTTTAAACGAGTTGAAAATATCGTGGCCAAAGATGTGGCGTTGTCATACAAGCTTTTACGCTTCGTAAATTCCATGTCGCCGCGTCTTGAAGTGACGATCTCTTCTTTCCGTCAGGCCTTGGTTTATCTGGGGCAAGAAAAACTTAAAATGTTTGTTTCGCTGGCAGTGGCTTCTTATGTGTCAGATAAAAAGCCGAAAGAGTTATACAGTTTATCGCTTCAGCGTGCTCAGTTCTGTCAGCGCATGTCCCGCTATCAGCCGTTTTCAGGGCATGCTGAACAAGCCTTCATGATTGGTCTGTTTTCGTCGCTCGATGCCCTGTTAGATTTATCGCTAGAAAACTTGGTTGAACAACTCCCGCTTTCAAAAACCATCAAGGTCGCTTTGTTACGCAGAGAAGGACCATACGGGACGCTTTTAGCACTTGAAGAGAGCTTTGAGCATGCGGATTGGCAACAGATTGATAAGCACTGTGCTCACTTGGGACTGAATGTTGATCAGGTCAAAACCGAGCTCACCGAAGCCCAACGCTGGAGTCATAACGTAACCAACCAGCTCTGATTTCTCTTCGTTAAATTTTTATGACAATTGAAACGCACGCCTTGACGTGCGTTTTTTAATAATTAATATATACGCATATCCATATATGAGTATGTAGTTATGCTTCCTCACCAATTTTTCAAATTACTGTCTGATGAGACGCGAGTGCGTTGCTTAATGTTGATAGTGCGCAATGAGTGCTTATCTGTTGGTGAGCTAACTCAGGCATTACAAGAAAGTCAGCCAAAGGTATCTCGTCACCTAGCGCAGTTGCGCTCAAACGGCATTTTAACTGACGTTCGCCAAGGGCAGTGGGTGTTCTACCGTCTATCACAAGACTTACCGGGTTGGATGCTAAAGTTAATTGATGACCTTATCGCATCGAACTGTTTGAAAACTGAATACCAACAAGATATTGAGCGCTTAGAAGCCATGACTTCACGCCCTCAATGTTGCGTTTAATTTAATATTTTTAGATTCACCACGAGCTGAGAGAATAGAAAATGACAGTCAAAGTAGGTATCAATGGTTTTGGTCGTATCGGCCGTTTAGCACTTCGCGCAGCGTTTGATTGGGCGGAAATCGAGTTCGTACAGATTAACGATGTGGCTGGAGACACCGCGACATTGGCTCACCTTCTTGAGTTCGATTCGGTTCAAGGTCGCTGGAACCATGAAGTTGCGGTTGAAGGAGATGAGATGATCATCAACGGTCAACGCATTAGAACTACGCAAGAGCGCGACATCGATGCGATCGATTGGTCTGGTTGCGATGTTGTCCTTGAAGCGACCGGTGTTCACCGTAAGGCATCTTTCCTAAATAAATACCTTGAGCAAGGCGTGAAGCGCGTTGTGGTATCGGCGCCAGTGAAAGAAGAAGGCATTGCAAACATCGTTGTCGGTGTGAACGACAATATCTTCGATCCAGCAGTACATAAAATCGTAACCGCAGCATCTTGTACGACCAACTGTCTCGCGCCCGTGGTTAAAGTGATCAACGAGAAGCTGGGTATCGAAAATGCAGCTTTCACTACTATTCACGATCTAACCAATACGCAAACTATTCTTGATGCGCCCCATAAAGATTTACGCCGTGCTCGTGCATGTGGCATGAGTCTTATTCCGACAACAACGGGCAGTGCTAAAGCGATTGTTGAGATATTCCCAGAGCTTGAAAACCGCATCAATGGCCACGCAGTGCGTGTACCACTAGCGAACGCGTCTCTGACCGACATCATCTTTGAAGTGAAGCAAGACACGACAGCAGAAGAAGTTAACGCGATGCTGAAAGAAGCGTCTGAGAACGAACTAAAAGGCATTCTTGGTTTTGAAGAGCGTCCACTGGTTTCTATCGATTACAAAGGCGACCAACGTTCAACCATCGTAGATGCACTATCAACCATGTTAGTGGGTAAGCGCATGGTTAAGATCTACGCTTGGTACGACAACGAGATGGGTTACGCGACACGTACGGCAGAGCTAGTACGTACAGTTGGCCTAGCTTAATACTCTTCATACTTGAAGCTGCAAGCGTTGTTAACTACGTAAGTTCACCGGAGCGCCGGCCGCCCTAATCACATAGAACCCTATGCTCATAGGGCTGAACTTACTGGTTGCCTAGCTGCAACTCCAATTATTTTGAGTATCGGTCTATATACAAAAGAATTTTAAGAGATTGATGACGATGACGAATTCTCAAGTACACCCAACATGGCAACTAGATTTAAAAACAGGTGCGTTAGTGCTTACTCCGTGCCCAGGCACTAAAGGCACTGACCTCGATGCATCTCTAGCGCAACTTAAAGCGCAAGGCGTGGAAGTGATTGTGACGGCGCTAGATAGTGAAGAACTGGCGAGCAAGAACGTTTCAAAGTTAGGCGAGAAAGCGCAAGCACTAGGCATGCAATGGTTTCAAATCGAAATCGAAGACGATTGTGCACCTGGTGCCGATTTTGCTGAGAAATGGCAGGCGGCGAGCCCTGCGCTACACCAAGTCGTGGATAACGGCGGCAAGGTAGCAATGCACTGCATGGGCGGCTCTGGCCGGACTGGTTTGCTGGCTGCACACCTGCTGTTAGAGAAGAGTTGGGATCTGAGTAAGATTGTTCAAGAAGTACAATCACTGCGTCCGGGCGCGCTTACTAAGTCAATTCAGGTTGACTATATTCAAGGTGTTGCTGCTCAGTAACATCTCACTCAGCAGTTACAAGAGCTTTTGGAACATCATGATCCAAAAGCTCTATCTACTCTTCTTACTTCGCTTTTCTCCGTTTTTATAGGTGTGATGTTATGCTCGCAAACCTAAGCAAAAGCGTTCGCCAATACATGTTGGTGACCTTCAACTACTGGAACTTCACCATTACTGATGGTGCACTTCGTATGCTGGTGGTTCTGTATTTCTATGACCTTGGCTACAGTTCGTTAGAGATCGCCTCACTGTTCCTTTTTTATGAATTCTTTGGTGTGGTGACTAACCTAATCGGTGGTTGGTTAGGGGCTCGTCTTGGGCTCAATAAAACCATGAATATCGGCTTAGGGATGCAGGTTGTTGCCTTGGGTATGCTTGCGGTGCCAAGCGCAATGCTGACCATCCCTTGGGTCATGGCCGCGCAGGCGTTGTCTGGTATCGCTAAAGACCTCAATAAGATGAGTGCCAAGAGCTCAATCAAAACTTTAGTTCCTGATGAACAGCAAGGTGTGCTGTATAAGTGGATTGCGATTCTGACTGGATCTAAGAATGCGCTTAAAGGTGCCGGGTTCTTTATTGGTGGCTTGTTGCTTTCGACGATTGGCTTCCAATACGCAGTGCTAGCGATGGCTGCGGTTCTGACATTGGTCTTCATTGGCAGCTTAGTGAGCTTAGAAGCGGACATGGGTAAAGCGAAAACTAAACCCAAGTTCAAACAGATTTTCTCTAAGTCTGAATCCATCAACATCTTATCGGCGGCGCGTATGTTCCTATTTGGTGCACGTGACGTGTGGTTTGTGATTGCTTTGCCAATTTATCTCGGCAGCGTGTTTGGGTGGGATCACTCATGGGTTGGTGGCTTCTTAGCGGCTTGGACCATCGCTTACGGCTTTGTACAGGGCATTGCACCTAAGATTACCGGTAAAGCGCAAGGCGAGGTGCCTGATGGCCATGCGGCACTATTGTGGGCGGGTGCATTGGCTATTGTGACCGCTGGTATTGCCTATGCGGTACAGATCGGTTGGCAACCTGAGTTAGTGATCATTGGTGGTTTGATGGTGTTTGGTGCCATCTTCGCGGTGAACTCATCGCTTCACTCATACCTGATTGTGAGTTATGCGAAGGGCGATGGCGTGTCGCTTGATGTTGGTTTCTACTACATGGCAAATGCGATGGGTCGCCTGATTGGTACCATTCTGTCGGGCTTGGTATTTCAAATGGCCGGTTTGTCTGCGTGTTTGTGGGTATCGTTCGCGTTCTTAGCAATAACGACGGTCATCTCTCTGCGTTTACCTAAGGTGCCGCAAATCTCAGCGGCATAAGATTAATTCGCGATATGCTTCTCCTTTAACAATAAGCTGACTTGGTATTTATTCCGGTCAGCTTTTTTATTGCTATAGTAGAATGATTGAATATTAATCAGGCATTTACATGAAGCAGCGAATTCTCTTTTTTGATTTAGCACGATGTGTCGCGGCCGTAGCGGTTATCGCGATTCATGTTTTGGCACCTTATCGCAACGAGCTAGGAACCATTCCTTTCAGCGAGTGGTTAACGGCAATCACCGTCAATGGCTTCAGTCGCTGGGCTGTGCCCGTGTTTATTTTGATTAGTGGTGCGTTGATGTTGAGCGATCAGCGCCCGTTTGACGCCAAATATTATCTCAAGCGCCGTCTAGGTAAGGTATTAATACCTTTCATCGTCTGGTCGCTTTTCTATACCTACCTGTCTGGTTGGTCTGCGATGGGCTTTGATGCTGACGTGAGTTGGGAGGTGTTGCTCAATAGCTATCACCACTACACGTACTACCATCTTGGTTTCTTCTATTACTTTATCCCGCTCTACTTTGTGATTCCTTTCTTACAGATCATGGTCAGAAAGTATGGCGACAAAGCGGTCTATAGCTTCACTGCGGTGTGGTTGTTCACGACGTTACTGTTCTTACTAAGAATCGATGGCCCATGGAGTCATGAGTTATGGCTTTATACTGGCTACTTGCCTCTAGGTTATCTGTTATACAAGAAGGTACCGCTTAACAAATTAACCGTTGGCGTGAGTGTGGGGCTTGGTGGCCTTGCATTGTTGACCACAGTCTACATGGTGGTTGATGCGAGTTTGGTCGCGCAAGAGTACACGGTAGGGCGTTGGTTATCTTATAAAACGTTGAATACGGTGCTGGCGGCGAGCATGGTGTTTATGGTGTGTCGTTACTATGGTGAAGGGTTATCTGAGAAAAGTAATCAAGTGGTTGGCTTTATCAGTAAGCACAGCTTAGGTATTTATTTGTTGCACCCAATTTTCTTGTGGCCAATGAAAGAGTTCGGTTGGTACCAAGGACACCCGGCATGGGTGATTCCATTATGGATAGTGATCAGTGGTGCAGGGGCTTTATGGATGAGTTGGTTGGTCTCTAAGTCAGAGAAAACACGTTGGCTATTGCCTTAACTGTGAGCGCTAAGGCTGTTGGCAGCTGATGATGGGTTGTTGTAGTGGTTGAAGCGGCTAGCATTTAGCGCTTCAAGGCAAAGTGTAAGAACTTATCGCCTTGGTAAGTTAAGGTTCCTTTGTCACCAGGGTTAAGAGCATGGAAGTAGTGGATACCGACTTGGAATTCTCGTTTCGGGCCCACGACACCACGTTGAACGTAAATCCAGTATTCTTGATCTTCTTGTCCCGGTTCAGCGTCAGGAAGGTCGATAGATTGTTTATCTAATACCGTGACGTTCACTTTCTTTTCTGGCGCGTTTTCACCTTGCGAGTGCTTTCGATAGAAACCAATAAATACCCAAGCCGCTAAACCGGCAAGTGCAAAGATGGCAAAAAAGAGTGAATTAGGCATATAACCTCCATGTAGTCGTGATGGTTATTCTAGTCTTTCGGGCAATAGGGATATGTGTTTAAAGCCGCTATTCGTGAACTGCTGTAAGCTAAGCTGATTATTTTTCGGCTGATATCACATTTAATGGCAATTTTGGGATAAAGCATTGTTATTTATTGTCTCTTTCTTATGTAAATAGCAATGATTTAGTATAAAAATAGGGAAATGCTCGACTAGAATTATAGTGTGGAGTGGGAGGGCCAAGATGACCGATATTGAAAAAGTGGTGACAAGAACTCGCAATATAGAGAAATTATTGAGGCTTCAATATCACGCTGAAGGCGAAGGATTGCATGAGCTTGTAACAAGCTGCGAAGAAAGGCTACCGCACGATATGGTAATCAAGCTGCGTTATATCGCAACGTGTCGTAACAAGGTAGTCAATGAACATGAGGCTAAGTTGGAAGATCAACATAAGTTCATCATGATGTGTAACGACTGTGAGAAGGAGCTGACTCCACGAAGCGGTCGTTTTATCTGGCGAGTTGCGATCTTACTGATGATGGCAATGACTTTAGCTGCCGCGGGTTTCTATTATGCGAACTGGGATGTGCTAACACTGCATCTGTTTTCGAAGTGAAAAAATTGAACAAAAAAAGGGACGCTCATGGCGTCCCTTTTTTTATCTGTAACTTGCTTAGTACATCATCGGTAGTGTCATTAGACCTACAACTACCGCGATCATTACAAGTCCTTGTCTTTGCGAAGATGAAATCATAACACTACTCCTAAATTTGGTTGTCTCTCGCTATGTTTTAAAGAATAGCCCACTTATAGGTTTAGATCAAGAATTACTTTCGAAAGCTCCAAAAGTAGTAGAAAACTATTAGTTTTTGGCTTGTTTGGCTATATTTAACTGTGTGTTTTGGTGTGTTCTTATTTTGTTCGTTGTGATTCATGTTTGTTCTTATTTGGTTTAAGTTGCTGTTTTATAATGGTTGTTATGTGTAATTTATATTGTTAAAGGTTGTTAAACTGTATTAATAGAGGTTGGTGGTGGCGAGGTTTGATTTGGTTTTGTTTCTGAGTTTTTGGCTTGGTTTTGGTGGTTGTTTTGACACGAGGTTTGGGAAACTCTGACAATTATAGGTATAAATAAAACAAGTTACTCACTTTATAAACCTAGGGTCGCTCGAGGTTTTTATTTGCTGGTTAACTCTGGTTTATTTATTTTAAGTGTCTGTTTTTAGTGATTTTTATTGGTTTAATTTTTAATTTTTAGTTGTGGTTTTTGACGGTATTTAACGGTTTATTAGGGTTTCAATGATCTAGAAGTGTCTAAAATTGAAAGCTGAGTCCTGTAACGTCGTTTTAAATGAGTTTTACGGTGAATCGCTCTAGTTTTAAACTAATAACCAATATCACGACGGTAATTGTTAGGACTTCAATCGAAAGAGGCTCTTTTTAGTGGAAGCGTAATCAAGATCCAATTTTGAGGGGCTGAGGCTTTACATCAACACTCGTGTGCCTAGACTGGCGACGTTTTAAAGCAATAGGGCAATTGGTATGTGGAGTTGGTTAGCGGTTTCTTTATCTGGTATCGGAGCGATAGCAGGGACGAAACATGGACATATCGGTCAGGCCTTAGTGTACAAGGTGTTTACCTTTGTTTTGTTGGCGGTAGTGGCGGTCACTCAATCGATCGTTGCTGAATATACTTATTGGATTGTCGCTGGCTTAGCTATCTCGGCGGTGGCTGATGTTCTACATACGGTGACTCAAAAACGACCGCTTCATTTTGTCTGTTTTTTATTGGCTCAACTCTGTTATAGCAAGGCATTTTGGCTACAACTCTCAGGAGAGATGGTTTGGTGGTTGTTTGCATTATTGTTAGCGGCTTGTGTCGTTGCTTTCTTTTTACTTCTGCCTCGCTTAGATAAACTCGTCTTTCCTGTGGTTATCATGGGCATCGTGCTTATTCAGCTTGCATGGGCTTCTGGTGAGCTCTGGTTGCTTGAGCCTCAGCTATCACATGCGGTTGGTTTTGCTGGCTGTAGCGTGCTGCTGCTTTCTGCATTGGCGTATGCTCTAAATTGTTATCGTAGTCCAATCAAGGGTGCTTATCTTTGGGTAACGGGCAGTTACTTCTTCGCTCATGCTCTTATCGTGGCATCTCTAACCATTTAGGATAGAGCCCCCTCAACTCTGAGCTACATCAAGGCAGCGTCGCTGAAAATCGGTACTCTACATTTGATTCATTAAACATGAGATAGAGTTATGACGACTGAAATTCACGCACACAACGTTTTAAACCTGCTTAGTGAGAAGCCACTGACTCGCGAAGAGCTAACACAAGAACTCGCTCAAACGTATGGCACAGAAGCTCGTTTCCATACTTGTAAGCTAAGTGGTTTAGATTTGGATGGTCTACTTAAGTTTTTCCTGAAGATGGAAAAGGTTGTGGTTGTCGATGATAAGCTTTGCACCAATCGCGAACGTGTATGTAACCACTAATTACCAATGATTTGGTTTTTAGAGCCTTTTGGCTTTTATAGATAAGAAGAGTGGATGCTATCTTTTCGGTTCCACTCTTTAATTTACCTTTCTACCTTTCTACCTTTCTATTTGCTCTCGTTAAATTCCCTTCTAAATAGCATAAGTTAACTCGTTTATTACTGCGTTCGAAAATCAATGTTGAGGCTGCTATACTCCGCGGACTTACGTTTTTCGAGACAAACTTATGGAAATTTTATCTGCAGCAACCATGCTGTTTCTTATTATGGACCCGCTTGGTAATCTGCCAATCGTTCTCTCAATCCTTAAGCATATCGATCCTAAGCGTCGTCGTATTGTTCTTGTTCGTGAACTGATGTTTGCACTGGTTATTCTGTTGTTGTTCTTGTTTGCTGGCCAAAGCATCATGAACTTCCTGCACGTTCAGCCTGAAACGCTGAGTATTTCTGGCGGTATCATTCTATTTATCATCGCGATTAAGATGATCTTCCCAAGTGCTGGTAGCATCACAGGCCTAGCCGCGGGTGAAGAGCCGTTTATCGTGCCTATGGCCATTCCAATGATTGCGGGCCCATCGGTTATCGCTGCGCTGATTCTTTTGGCAACTCAAAACCCAGACCAGATGTTTGAGTTGTCTCTGTCGGTTTTACTGGCATGGGGCGTAACCTTCTTCATTCTTATGTTTAATGGTTTCTTCCTGCGTATTCTTGGTGAGAGAGGCTTGAAGGCGATAGAGCGTCTAATGGGCTTACTGTTGGTTATGCTGTCGACTCAAATGTTCCTAGATGGTGTGAAAAGCTATATGTCTTAGCATTTTCTTTTCGAACAATAAAAAACGCCGCTCAAATGAGCAGCGTTTTTGTATTTATCTTTCTCGTCACTAGGCTTTCTGCTCGAGTACTGTGTACTGAAGCTTGTATATCTAGCCTTTAGCTCGATTACATCATGTGTTTGCGTCGGATATCGAGTAGGGCAAAGACTCCGAAAATCAATATTGACCACTTCTCCCAACGTGACATTTCGATCTTGTCGCCGAAAGCACCGATAAAGATCAGCATCTGCAGGCCGTGCATGAAGAACAAGAATGCTGTCATGATATAAAGCGCAATCGCAGCATTACCTGGGAATGGGTAGAAAATATTTGCGATTAAGATAAACCAAACAAAGGCGATGGCCGCTTTGGCTAATGGAAGCAAGAACTTCATTCAATAACTCCTATTCTTCAGTGGTTCGATTAAACAGGCGGTAGCTCGACTGCCCCGTGGTCTTATCGCGATGCAATTCCCAGTTCTCTGGCATTGCTTCGAGTTGTAATTCTTTTTCTGTCTCAACGTAAATGATGGCATTGTCGGCAAGCCAGCCATTGCTCTCAAGAAGCTCCACAGTTTCAGCTAATAAGCCTTTACGAAATGGAGGATCAAGAAAGACCATATCGTAAGGAGTCCCCGGCTTTTTGAGGAAAGAGATCGCATCGGTGTTTACCACGTTGATGTTGTCTGCTTTGAGCTCTTTTGCATTATCAGCAAGCTGCTTAGCGGCCTTCTGATTCATTTCTAGTAGCGTCACTAATTTTGCTTGGCGAGAAGCCGCTTCAAAACCTAGGCCACCAGAACCGGCAAATACATCCAAGCAAGTCGAGTGTGGGATATCTTGTGCTACCCAGTTAAAGAGAGTCTCTTTTACTCGATCAATGGTCGGGCGTAAGCCTTCTAAGTCATGTACGGGCAGTTTTCTACCTCTCCATGAGCCACTAATAATTCGAACAAAGCCTCCGGATGGCTTTTTTTGTGATGTGTTTTGCTGGCGACGTCTTACCATAGATTTTTTGACCGCTAATAAAGTGATACTATACCGAGCCCAATTTAGTTGGGTTCGGGTATTAAATAAATTTGCAATGACAAAGTGTATCAAGCTAAAAGCAAACTTATCACTGCTTTGTCATTTTTCTTTACTATTCGTTTGTACAAGCTTGTATTGTATAACAATAGCAAAGAGTCGACGTGCATTAAGTCAATGCAGTTAATTAGTAGATCTAGGAAACTCCTCTGATGACGGAAAAAAAGAAGCGCGGATTATTATCGTGGCTTGGTTTTGGTGAAGAAGAACAAAGCCCAAAAACTCAGAATGAAGCGAACGTAGAAAACGTTGAAGAGCAAACTGAAGTTGAATCACAAGTCGAGACTGAAGCTGAAGTAGCTAAGCCAACTGAAACTCAGTCAGTTGAATCTGAGCTTGCTGAATCAGATCAAGCACTTGAAGAGATTCAAGAAGAGCAGCAACCTGTCCAAGCAGAAGCAGAAGCAGAAGCAGAAGCAGAAGCAGAACAGGAAGAAGTTGTTGTTCCTCAAGCTAAGATTGAAGAAGTTCAAGAGAAGCCAACAGAAAGCTTTTTTGCGCGTCTTAAGCGCAGCCTAAGCCGCACAAAAGCGAATATCGGTGCTGGCTTCTTTGGCTTGTTCAAAGGCAAACAAATCGATGAAGATCTGTTTGAAGAACTAGAAGAGCAACTTTTGATCGCTGACGTGGGTATGAATACTACCGTTAAGATCATTGAAAACCTGACAGAAAAAGCATCTCGCAATGACCTAAAAGATGGTGAAGCTCTATATGGTCTGCTCAAAGAAGAGATGGCAGAAATCCTAAGCCAAGTTGAACAGCCTCTTGTGGTTGATACAACGAAAACGCCTTACGTTATTTTAATGGTGGGTGTGAACGGTGTGGGTAAGACGACCACTATCGGTAAGTTGGCGAAACAATTCCAAGGCGAAGGCAAAAAAGTGATGCTGGCGGCAGGTGATACCTTCCGTGCAGCAGCTGTAGAGCAACTTCAAGTTTGGGGACAACGTAATGACGTTCCTGTGATTGCTCAACATACTGGCGCAGACAGTGCTTCTGTTATCTACGATGCTATCGAAGCCGCTAAAGCGCGCGGTGTTGATGTCGTGATTGCTGATACTGCAGGTCGTTTGCAGAACAAGAGCAACTTGATGGAAGAGCTCCGCAAGATTGTTCGTGTAATGAAGAAGATTGATGACTCTGCACCGCACGAAATCATGCTTACGCTAGATGCTGGCACTGGTCAGAATGCGATCAGCCAAGCGAAACTATTCAGTGAAGTAGCGCCGGTAACGGGTATTACGCTAACTAAACTAGATGGTACGGCGAAAGGTGGTGTGATTTTCTCAATTGCTGACCAGTTCCAGATTCCAATTCGTTACATTGGTGTGGGCGAAGGCATTGATGACCTACGTCCATTTGAGTCGAAAGACTTTATTGAAGCACTATTTAGTCGTGAAGAGTAACTCGTGTAGCAAAGTGGTTTATCCTTAACCTGCTAGCGTTTTAAGTTTGATATGAGTGATCGTAAGAGGAATTTTCGGTGATCAAATTTCAGCAAGTGAGTAAAGCCTACCGAGGCGGACGCCAGGCACTCCAAAAAGTGGACTTTCACCTCAAACGTGGAGAGATGGCATTTTTAGGCGGGCACTCCGGTGCTGGTAAAAGTACCTTGCTGAAGTTGATTTGCGCCATTGAGCGCCCAACTGATGGCCGCGTTTGGTTTAACGACCACGATATCACTCGTATACCAGCCAAAGACATTCCCTTTTTACGCCGTAATATTGGGATTGTCTTTCAAGACCATCGCCTGCTGATGGATCGTTCTATCTTTGATAACGTCGCACTGCCTATGCGTATTGAATCTATTTCTGAAAATGAAATAAAGCGCCGAGTCAGTGCTGCGTTGGATAAAACCGGCTTACTAGACAAAGCTCGTTGTTTGCCAAGCCAGCTTTCTGGTGGTGAGCAGCAAAGAGTCGGTATTGCTCGTGCTGTGGTTAACCGTCCAACCCTGCTTTTAGCGGATGAGCCGACCGGTAACTTAGACCCTGAATTGTCGAACCGTGTCCTGCGTTTATTTGAAGAGTTCAATCGCGCGGGCGTAACGATCATACTAGCGACGCATGATATAGGGTTAGTGAACACTCGCCCTCAATACCGTCATCTTGAATTAAACCAAGGCTTTTTGAGTGAGGTTGAAGACTATGGCCGCGAATAAGCGCATTAAAAAACCTCAATCTAATCGAGCCACTAGCCGTGCTGCTAGTGACGGCTTTTTTGTTGTTCATTGGAAACAAGCCAAATCATCTTTTTCGCAAATGTGGCAACGCCCAATCGGCAACCTGTTGACGCTGGCTGTTATTTCTATGGCCTTGGCTATGCCTGCCTGTTTATATCTATTAGGTAAAAACGTTGGAGAGGTAGCTAAAGACGTCACTAGTCCGTCACAAATCAGTGCTTACGTCGAGGATGGAATTCCTGAGCCGAGAGTGATAGTGCTTAAAGATGAGATAGAAGGTTGGGATCAAGTTGAGTTGGTTGAATACATTTCACCACAACAAGGCCTTGCTGATCTGAGCAAGTATTCTGGTTTTGATGATGCACTGACGATTTTAGATGATTACTCGTTACCTGGTGTGTTGGTGATTACGCCAAGTGTACACAACGACATGCAAATCAAAGAATTGGCGAGCAAGGTTAAGAAGCAAGAGCTTGTGACCGATGTTCGTTTAGACGAAGATTGGCTTGCAAGGCTAGATGCGATCAAAGCACTGGCGGCCGTCATCGTGATTACATTAACCGTGCTTATGCTGGGCGCTGTGTTTTTGATTATTGGCAATACATTACGATTTAATGTGTTGGCGCATAAAGAAGAGATTCAAACCATGAAGCTGATTGGTGCCACCGATAGCTTCATTTTACGCCCATACCTATATTCTGGAATGTGGTTTGGTGTGTTAGGCGCGATCTGCGCTTGGGTAATGACGGCGCTGATTACTGTTTTACTGAATAGTGCGGTTGATGATTTAGCTCAGCTTTACGATAGTCACTTTAGACTGATTGGCTTAAGTTGGGACGAATCGTTACTGCTTTTGATCGTTGGAACCCTATTAGGCAGCGTGGCTGCGAAGCTTTCCGCACAGCGCCACCTAAAAGAAATTGAACCTGTTTAGTTGAATAGAGTCATATTTAGACGATAAATAGGCACTTTTTAATCAGTTTTTACCTTGTATAGACGAATTGATTATGCATAATTACTTCCCCCTTCTTGAATCCTGTTCATTTTAGGTTCAAGATTGTCGGGTTTTAATAGATATATTACTCCAGATCAGAGATTGATGAGGAACCGAATGGCAAACCAATCGTATCAAATGGCTTTAGTCACACAAGATAGCTTAGATAGCTATATCCGCTCAGCGAACAGCTACCCAATGCTGACGCCTGAAGAGGAACGTGGACTTGCAGAGCGATTACATTACAAAGGTGAGATCGATGCTGCGAAAGGTTTGATCCTTTCACACCTAAGATTCGTGGTGCACGTTGCAAGAGGCTACTCTGGCTACGGGCTGCCAATGGCTGATCTCGTCCAAGAAGGTAACATCGGCTTAATGAAGGCGGTGAAGCGCTTCAACCCTGAAGTGGGTGTTCGACTGGTTTCTTTCGCTGTTCACTGGATCAAAGCTGAGATTCACGAATATGTACTGCGTAACTGGCGTATCGTTAAGATTGCGACAACCAAAGCGCAGCGCAAACTGTTCTTTAACCTGCGTAAATCTAAGAAGCGTTTAGGCTGGTTCAATAATGGTGAAGTTGAGACTGTAGCGCGTGAACTGGGCGTTGAGCCTTCAGAAGTTCGTGAAATGGAATCTCGCTTAGCGGCACAAGATGCGACCTTTGAAGCACCGGTGGATGACGACGAAGGCGGTTCTGCTTACACAGCTCCGATTTACTACCTAGAAGATAAAGCGTCAGACGTTGCTGAAACGGTTGAAGCGGCTAACTGGGAATCTCATACCAATAATCGTTTAGGGCTCGCCTTGAAGAGCTTAGACGAACGTAGCCAGCATATTGTGCGCTCACGTTGGTTGGATGATAACAAGTCGACCCTGCAAGACTTAGCGGATACCTACAGCATCTCAGCTGAGCGTGTACGTCAGTTAGAGAAGAATGCCATGAAGAAGTTGAAACAAGCCGTTGGCGACTTCTAAGCACTAAACTAACAGCAGCATAAAAAGTTAGAATTTGAAAAGGCCGAGATCGAGAGATCTCGGCCTTTTTGTTTTGGATCGAATTCTCAGCTTTTGCGATCGATATTTGCATTGTGATTTTGTGGATAACTCTGTGAGAAGTTTATTCGTCAGCTGTCTAAAAGCAGGGTGTAGTAAGGCTTTGGAAGGGTTTTTGGTGTGGGGATATGTTTTAAGTAACCCACAGCTAGATCAGGATCATTACTATATGTTGTGGATCCATTTTCCAAAAACCACTTTATTCACGCAATTCACAGGTTTATCCACAATCGGTGTAAAAGTGATCGCTGGTGGATAACCTTATTAAGTGGATGTGATTGTTAGCCTTGGGATAGGTTACAATGGCAGCAAAGTAAATCAGCATAAAAGAGAAAGTTATGGACCAGTTTAAACATATCGATGTTAAAGGTGCTCAAGCCCTTATAGAGCAAGGTGAAGCTCGACTTGTCGATATCCGCGATCCGCAGTCTTTTGCGGTTGCTCACTCTAAAACCGCTTATCATCTAACTAACGATACGATGGTGTCGTTCATGGATGAAGTTGAGTTTGAACAGCCTATTTTAGTGATGTGCTATCACGGCATCAGTAGCCAAGGCGCTGCACAATATTTAGTGAACCAAGGCTTCGAAGAGGTATATAGTGTTGATGGTGGGTTTGAAGCCTGGCATCGCGCAGAACTTCCAGTGAACGCTGGCTAGTTGCGTTAAACGTTTCTCAGTAGAATGAATAGGAAGTGATAATGATTAGACTGATGGTGTTAGATAACCCGCGTCTTGCTCAAGCATTTATTGATTACATGGCTTCTCGCCAGATCCCTATTCAAATGTCTCCTGAAGGTGAGGGGCGTTTTGCTCTTTGGCTGACGGATGGTCAGTATCAGGTCGAGACGGAATCAGAGCTCAATCGTTTCTTGTCTGAGCCAAACCATAAACGCTACCAAGCAGCGTCTTGGGATATGGCAGAAACCAGAAAGAGCAACTTTCATTATCACACCCCGAGCTTCATGGGCATGATAAAAGCAAAAGCAGGCCCAGTAACACTCAGCATCATGCTGGTATGTGTCGTTATTTTTGCTCTGCAGCAGATAGGTTTTGGTCAGGCAATCTTTAACGCCTTACATTTTCCTGCGGTTGATGGACAACAATGGCAGCTTTGGCGCTGGTTAAGTCACGCTGTTTTGCATTTCTCTGTTATGCACATCGCGTTCAATATCTTGTGGTGGTGGCAACTGGGCGGAGATATAGAGAAAAAGTTAGGCGGTCTCAAACTGCTTCAGATCTTTGCTGTGTCTTCAGCACTTTCAGGAGCTGGACAATACTGGGTTGAGGGAGCGAACTTTGGTGGTCTTTCTGGCGTGGTGTATGCGTTGGTCGGTTATTTGTGGGTAGTGGGTGCAAAAGCACCTCAGCTTGGCTTAGGTATACCACGACAAATCGTCGGTTTTATGTTGGTGTGGTTAGTCTTGGGTTATATGCAGCCGTTCATGGCCATCGCCAATACTGCGCATCTAGCTGGCTTAGCGGCTGGTGTGATCATTGGTTTTATTGATGCAATGAAAGCGCCGAACTCAGCAAGAAGTTAAATGATGATCTTTCATTGATAGAGAAACGATAAAGACAAAAAAGCGGCCACTGGCCGCTTTTTTATTGGGAATCTATTGGTAATAACTTTTACTGGTAGAGGTATTTAGTAAACAGTAAGTCAGCAATGATCGTTTTGCCTGTTTCCGGAAGCAGAATCTTGTTGAGGTGCTCAACTAGGCTTTTTCTTAAATCTTCACGACCAGACAAAGATTTAATGGTTTCTTCGTTTTGTTTGCCAAGTAATTCAATCACCGCATCACGAATCAAAGGTTGGTGATGTTCAATGGCCGCTAGGTCGTCACTATTTGCTACCATGATGTCGAGGCGTACCTGAATGTAGCCGAGATTTTTACCTTTAGTGTAAAAATTGGTAGTGAGGTCTGGCTCTAGTGTGAAGTAGGCGAGTTTAGGCCCAGACTCTTCCTCTGCAAAACTTGGTGCTGAAAAAAGAAGGCTAATCGCAAGAAATATTTGGGCTACATAACGTTTGTGCATATTTGTGACTTTTCTTTAGTTTATTCGCGATATTCGAAACGCATTAGTCTTGTTACAATGAGCGGTCTAAATCTAAATACGTTTACAATTCGAAGAACGCTTTAATTTTGTTCGAAAGTTGAAGCTTTATTGTACGTGTAAAGTCACCTATTGAATACTAGTATGAATCAGCCAATATCGCTGTATCTTAATTCGTTAATGAATGTAGATTGGCAAAGTACAGAAACATTTGATTTTCCTAATGAAACCACCAAAGAGTGGCTGATGGAGCAAGGTTCTCTTTCCCGTAAGTTGGGCAAGAGCTGTCAGCACCTGTCTGTTGAGTTGCTTCATAACCAAGTTGTAGAACGCTCAAGGCTACAACAAGACGAGGAACATCTTTTATCATCGTTTGATTGCTTATTGCGTAAAGTGATTTTAAAGGGTGATGATACCCCGTGGGTGTTAGGTCGTACCCTAATTCCCAGAGTCACGCTAGACGATCAGCATTCTGACCTTTCTCAACAAGGTAATGTCCCGCTTGGTTTAACGGTTTTCAGCGCGGAGAACGTGAAGCGAGATGCGCTGCAAGTCGGTTGGGTTATCGCAGGCGATGAGCGACTGCTCGCACGTCGTTCTCGATTATGGATGAACCATAAACCGATGCTTGTGGCAGAACTGTTTTTACCAACATCCCCCATTTACTCTAAGGAGAGTGTGTAAATGCTTGCCACCAAAGCGAAGGCGTATTGGCAATTAACGCGAATGAATCGCCCGATTGGTACCCTGTTACTCCTTTGGCCGACCTTATGGTCACTGATTATCGCCGCACAAGGCATGCCTGATTTTGATGTCTTGGTGGTTTTCGTACTCGGCGTGGTATTGATGCGTTCTGCTGGCTGTGTAATCAATGATTTTGCTGATCGTAAAGTGGATGGTCATGTAAAACGTACCAAGCAGCGTCCATTACCTTCAGGTTTGGTTTCCAGTAAGGAAGCTATTCTGCTCTTTTTAGTGCTAGCTGTGGTTTCATTCTTACTGGTTCTAACCATGAATCCGCTGACGATTAAGCTTTCTGTTATCGGTGTTGGCTTAGCCTTCATTTATCCTTTCATGAAGCGCTTTACCCACCTCCCACAGCTATTCCTTGGTTTAGCGTTTAGTTGGGCGATACCAATGGCTTGGGCGGCGCAAACTGATGAGCTACCTAGTGTGGTCTGGTTTATTTTCGTGATTAATGCGCTGTGGACAATCGCCTACGACACACAATATGCAATGGTTGACCGAGATGACGACTTAAAAATTGGCATCAAATCGACGGCGATTCTATTTGGTCGTTTCGACAAGCTGATCGTTGGCTTCTTACAGCTAGTGACACTGGCGATGTTGATAGCGTTAGGCATGCATTACCAATTAGGAGATACCTTTTATTGGGCACTGCTGGTTGCGGGGGGCTTGTTTGTGTATCAACAACATCTGATGCGCCACCGTGATCGAGATTTATGTTTCCAAGCTTTCCTAAACAACAATTATGTTGGAATGGCAGTGACAGCAGGCTTATTCATTACCTTCTGGTAAACACGAGTTTTTGTTAAACGAACGCTCAATAAAAAGGCAGCCAATGGCTGCCTTTTTTGATCGTGCTCAGTCTCGCGATTAAAGCGATTGCTAACTAAGCGATTGTTAAATAAGAGATTACTCTGCTTGGTGGATGCTCTCTTGAATCGTCAGACGGACCTCTGGGTAAAGCATTGAGTAAAGAAGTTTAGCGAATTGCTGAGTCTTTTCTAAATCGCAGTTACCATCGTTATCCAGATATTGTTGCTGTTTCAGAGTTGCGAACATCGATGCAAACACGCCTTTATCGAAGAACTCTGGTGCATTAATACCTTGTAGACGTCCCAATCGTTGTGCGATGTCTTGGCTCTTCTGCTCAAGATCAGATTTATCCAGATCAGGATTTTCTGCCAATAGGTTCAGAGCAATAGAGTAGCGCTGTAGCGTTTCTGAGATCGTACGGCCTAACAGCATCAGTGCTTGGCTGTTTGACTGGTTGATGGTGACTTGGTTGTCCGACACCACAAGCATACCTTGGCCAACAAGCTCTTCAATGATGCTCGCCACCACGCTTTCAAGCTGAGCTTCGTCGTAGCTTAAGAACAACTCTTTCTTCAAGAACGGGTAGACAGCAGCAACGTTCTCTTGAATCGCGTCAATGGTTAGGCCGTGCTGACGAATGGTCATTTGAGCAATTAACGATGGTAGAGCAAACAAATGAATGATGTTATTTCGGTAGTAGGTCATCAGAATTGACTGGTGACGGTCTAGCGAAATGATGTCGCCCATTGAGTCTGATTCAATTAGGAACTTGTTCAGCGATTCAGCGTGTTTTACCAGATCTTCAGCGCTGTCTTTTGGTACCGTAAATGTATCAGAGTAAGGTACGTTCTTAAGCAGAGACAGGTAACAGTTGATCTGAGAAACCAGAGAATCACGAGACAATGCACGCTGTCTTGAAGCCAATAGCGCCGTTGCACAAAGAGTTAGGGCATTCGTTGCTGCTGCATCGTTAATGTGCGTCATCATCTTAGTCGCCAGATCGTTAACCACAGGGTTCATCCATTGTGGTTTGCTGGTGCCCATTGGATCGATGTCTTTAGTCCACTCAGGCGCGTGCTCGTTCAGGTATTGGTTAAGTTGGATCGGCTCACCGAAGTTCACATAACCTTTACCAAAGTTGCGTAGCTTGCGCAGAGTACGAATCACAAGGCTCGCATTCTCTTTTTCTTTACGCTTACCACGAAGCTCTTTGGCGTAAGTAGCCACTTCCATTACGTGTTCATAACCAATGTACACAGGAACCAAAGTAACAGGACGGTTCATACCACGCAGCATGGCTTGAATGGTCATCGCTAGCATGCCCGTTTTCGCTTGCAGTAGACGGCCAGTACGAGAGCGACCACCTTCACTGAAGTACTCTACCGAATAACCTTTAGCGAACAGTTCGGCTAGGTATTCACGGAAAATCGTTGAGTAAAGCTTGTTGCCTTTGAAGCTACGACGAATAAAGAACGCACCACCGTGACGGAAAATAGGACCGGCAGGGAAGAAGTTCAGGTTAATACCCGCCGCGATGTGCGGAGGCACCATGCCTTCATGATAAAGCACATAAGAAAGCAGTAAGTAATCCATGTGGCTACGGTGACAAGGCACGTAAACAATCTCGTGACCGTCTTGAGCTAGCTTACGAACCGTTGAAGCGTTGCTGATATGCAGGCCTTGGTACAACTTATTCCACAACCAACCAAGAATCTTCTCACCGCGTTTAATTAACGAGTAAGAGAAGTTAGCTGCGATCTCATCCATGATGTCTTGAGCTTCTTTGCTCGCTTTCTCTATGGAAATGTTTTTTGATTCAGCTTCGTCTTCGATCGCCTTTTTGATAGCTTCTGACTTTAGCAGACGGTCGAACAGAGCTTGGCGGCTTGGTAGGTTAGGACCTGATGCTGCAAGCTTTTGACGAGAGAAGTGAATGCGTGCCACGCGAGCAAGCTTATGCGCGATGGTGCTATCGGTGCCGTGTGAGTTGGCCATGTAGCGCAGAGAGACAACCGGGCTAAAGCGAACCAGACAGTCACGACCAGCCAGCAATACAGCTTTTGATTTTTCTAAGCCGTTCATTGCTTGTAGGTAAGGTTTCTGGTTATTCTCTTTACCTGGTTTACGTCCCCACAATACGGTTGCTGGGATAACTTGAACATCAAGCTCTGAGTCTTCCGCATGCAGTGAAAGCAGCTCAGAGAAAACTTCAATTGAAGAGCTTGGTACATAGTCATCATCTTGCAGCAATGTTTTACGTGAAGAGATGAACACGAAGCGTTGCAGTGATTTGCCGTTTATTTCAAGCTTGCTAAAAGGATCGGGTAAGCCCAATTCCAGCGCATGCTTTTGTAGCGTAAGTAGGTCGACACTTGAGCGAAATGGTAAGGCGTATACAATCGGTTTGCCTAAATCAATGTTCAAATCCTCAACCGGATTCGAAGGTATTGATGTGCCCTTTACCAAAACGGATAAAGGTAGCTTCATTAATGAACGTGAAAAAGATTGTCCAGAAGACATATAGGTTCACTGCCTCAATAGTTATTTCAATGTGCTTAAGCGTATCTCTATTTCTATGATGAAAGGATAAATCCTGTGAGTGAAATAGGGATAAGCCTAGGCGTAAATTTAATCGATGCAAGAATACCAGAAACTGGTCTAACCTTTTAATGGAAATAGTCATATTGCCGTTAAGTTTGTTTAAAATCATTCATCGACTGATTGAGTATAGGGTTAAAAATGAGCAAAAAATCAAACACCGGATTCAAACGCATAGTGAAAGCAGCAGGCTTTTCATGGCAAGGCATCACTAGCTCATTTAAAAACGAGGCGGCATTTCGACAAGAAGTTTTTATGGCCGCAGTGCTTATTCCGTTGGCGTTTTACTTAGATGTAAGCCAAGTTGAGCGAATCTTGATGATTTCAGCAGTGGTGTTGGTGATGGTTGTTGAGTTGATCAATACGGCGATTGAAGCGGTCGTTGATCGGATTGGCAGTGAACATCATGAGCTTTCTGGGATGGCGAAAGATGCCGGCTCCGCTGCGGTTTTTGTCTGTTTAGGCTTGGCGGGTTATGTTTGGCTAGACATTTTATTTTTGTGATTTTTGAAAAATGAACTAAAAACAACCAATTGCTTTGCTTTTGTTCGGTTACTGGATATACTCACAGTCAACTGTATAAAAAGACAGGTGAATCATGAAGCCGTTAACGCCCCGCCAACAACAAGTTTTCGATCTTATCAAAAGTAAGATTGACGATTTCGGTATGCCACCGACACGCGCAGAAATTGCACGTGAACTAGGCTTCCGTTCTGCTAATGCAGCAGAAGAACATTTGAAAGCTCTTGCTCGTAAAGAAGCGATTGAGATTATCCCGGGTGCGTCTCGTGGTATTCGTATTTTGCTTGAAGATGCAGCGAATGAAGAGCAAGGTTTACCACTAATCGGCCAAGTTGCCGCTGGTGAGCCTATTTTGGCTCAAGAGCATGTAGAAATGCATTACCAAGTTGATCCAGGTATGTTTAAGCCACAAGCTGACTTCTTACTTCGCGTAAATGGCGAAAGTATGAAAGACATCGGTATTATGGATGGCGATTTACTGGCCGTGCATAAAACACAAGACGTGCGTGATGGACAAGTTGTCGTTGCTCGTGTTGACGATGATGTAACGGTAAAACGTCTAGAACGCAAAGGTTCTACGGTTCTGTTACATGCTGAAAATGAAGAGTTTTCTCCAATTCACGTGGACTTAGAATCCCAACACTTGTCTATTGAAGGACTTGCGGTTGGTATTATTCGTAATACGGACTGGATGTAGTCAGTGCAAACAGCTTATTGATATTTACTCTCAATAACTTGTTATTGTAATTGATATTCATTATCATCTTCTTTGTCGAGATACAAGGAAGATGATGATGCCAAATCCAACCAAACCTCAAATGAAGCCGCTTATTCCTAAGCCGCGCTCTTCTGTTCAAAAGGCCTCTTCTGATCGAGGGTCTGCACATCAAGAATTTCAAGTTCCGACCAATCTCGTTCAACATCTTTGGTTTCGCAGTCGCGAAAGCCTTGCCGATGATGGCCTAGTTTATGATCCTATTGCAGCTCAAGCCTGTAAGCGTTGCCAACTAGCGCCTGAATGTCTTACTGGTGAACTCGACCAGCAACAACTTCTCTATGCCACATTGACCCAGCTTTGTGATTCACAGGTACAGCAGTTTTTATCTCATAACCCAGATGCTTGGATCATTAATGTTGGGGCAGGGCTCGATACCCGCTTCTACCGTTTAGATAATGGCCGTTGTCATTGGGTTGAGCTAGATGTAACCGAGAACTTAGTTTGGCGACAACGCCTGTTCCACAAGAATGAACGCTACCGTCTAGAGTGTGGCTCGGTGGATGACCTGACCTGGTTGGATGAACTTAATATTCCAGAACAAGCCTCAGTGATGGTGGTGTGTGAACATGCTCTGCTGGATTGCAATGAACAACAGACGGCGAACTTTATTCAGTCTTTGAGCCGTTATTTTACTCATGCCCACGCCTGCGTAGTATTGGCTGGAGATAAGAGCTCAAGTACGTTGGGGCAGAAGCTCGGATCTGGTGAGTATGCTCACGGATTGTCTTCACCAATAGATAGTGTTCTTAATTGGTTGCCATGGGCGCAATGGGTTAAGTCATTTTCACCATTAGAGCAGCAATGTAATCGTTGGAAGTTGTGGCAACGATTGTTGTGTAAAATTTCTCAGCTTAAAAAGCGTTTAACTCCTCAATTAGTACTGGTTAAATGGTAATGCTAGCTTCTTCTATCAACAGATAGCTTGGGAAAAGCTAACCAAGACATAAAGTACACAACATAGTGAAAGCACACTCACTAGGTTAAACTATCGCCTCTAATCAAAGAGGTGATCGTGAAGTTATTTAATCCCCAAACTATTTTTCAAACTCTATCCAATCAAGCGATGCACAAAAAAGTGCTGTTGCTCGCGATCCCGATGGTTCTTTCCAATATTACGGTTCCACTGTTGGGCTTAGTCGATGCTGCGGTTATCGGTCATCTGGAACATTCTTGGTATTTAGGTGGTGTGGCGCTAGGCGGCACCATGATCAGCGTGACCTTTTGGCTGCTCGGTTTCTTACGCATGTCGACGACCGGGCTAGCCGCACAATCTTATGGTGCGGACGATGGCAAGCAGCTTGGCTTGGTTTTCGTGCAAGGCGTGACCATGGCTTTAGGGTTCGCAGGCGTCTTTTTATTATTACACAGTTTTGTTGCGGATGCGGTTTTCTCGCTGAGTAGTGCCAGTGACCAAGTGAAACACTATGGTCAGCAATATTTCTCGACCCGAGCATGGAGTGCACCTGCTGCGTTGACTAACTTTGTGCTGTTAGGTTGGTTACTCGGAACCCAAAATGCCAAAGCACCCATGTGGATGGTGATCATTACTAATATCACCAACATCGTTTTAGATATCGTATTTGTGATTGGCCTCGGCTGGCAAGTGGAAGGCGCAGCATTGGCATCTGTAATGGCTGATTATGCCGGTTTAACATTTGGCCTGATTTGTGTTTACCGAATCTGGGTGAAGAAGCAGTTACCATCGCCATGGGAGCTGCTTAAGAAAACCAGCCAAGGTTTGAGTCGTTTCGTAAAACTGAATCGCGATATCTTTCTTCGTTCATTATGTCTGCAAGCCACTTTCACTTTTATGACTTTCCAAGGTGCAAGCTTTGGTGATGATGTGGTGGCAGCAAATGCGGTATTGATGAGTTTCTTGATGATTATCTCTTATGGGATGGATGGTTTTGCCTATGCAATGGAAGCCATGGTCGGTAAAGCGATCGGCGCAAAAGATAAAGATGAGCTAAATCAGTCTTTGATAGGCACCTTTTTCTGGAGCTTCAATATTTGTTTGGTACTGACCATTGTATTCGCGATTGCTGGGTCTAGTTTGATTAATATGATTACCACAATCCCAGCAGTTAAGACTCAGGCTGAAGTTTATTTACCGTGGTTGATTGCGATGCCGCTCGTTTCTATGTGGTGCTTCTTGCTGGACGGTATCTTCGTGGGCGCAACCAAAGGCAAAGATATGCGTAACAGTATGTTTGTTGCGACCTGCAGTTTCTTCGTAATTTTCTACTTAGCATCAGATTTTGATAACCATGCGCTGTGGCTAGCAATGTTGAGCTTTATGGCGATGCGTGGGATTGGTCTTGGTGTTTTATTTGTTTCTCAGTGGAAGAAAGGAGAGTTTCTCGCTTAGCTTGCATAGCTTAGTTCAGGGAACGAAAAATAAAAACAGCAAGCTCATGGCTTGCTGTTTATGTATTTGGCCTACAGGTGGTCAAATAGTCCTATTGGTTCTTTGTTTAGAACAAACGGTTAAGTCCGTTAAGCGCTGCGACGCGATACGCTTCGGCCATTGTTGGATAGTTGAAGGTCGTATTCACAAAGTACTCGATGGTGTTGGCTTCGCCTTTCTGTTCCATGATCGCCTGACCGATGTGGATGATCTCAGCAGCACGCTCACCAAACACGTGGATACCTAAAATCTCTTTGGTTTCACGGTGGAATAGGATTTTCAAGCTACCAATATCTTTACCCGCGATTTGTGCACGAGCGAGATGTTTGAAAGAAGAACGTCCTACTTCGTAAGGAACCTTCGCGGCGGTAAGTTCTTGCTCTGTTTTACCGACAGAGCTGATCTCCGGAATGGTGTAGATGCCCGTTGGAATGTCTTCAATCAGGTGGCCTTCCGCTTCGCCTTTCATTATTGCTTGAGCCACGAAACGACCTTGGTCATAGGCAGCACTTGCTAGGCTAGGGTAGCCAATCACATCACCCACGGCATAAACGTGACTAATACTGGTTTGGTAATTGCTATTCACCGATACTTGTCCACGAGAGTCCGCATCTAAGCCGACGGCACCAAGGTTGAGCTTGTCTGTGTTACCTGTTCGGCCATTGGCATACAGTAGGCAATCAGCACGCATTTTCTTGCCTGATTCTAGGTGAATGATCACGCCATCGTCCGTCCCTTCGATTTTCTCAAAGGTCTCGTCGTTACGAATCACCACACCGCTGTTCCAGAAGTGGTAAGAAAGCGCATCAGAGGTTTCATTGTCTAGGAATGACAGTAGACGATCTCGTGTATTGATGAGATCGGTTTTTACGCCTAAACCACGGAAAATCGACGCGTACTCACAACCGATAACGCCGGCACCATAAATGATGATGTGTTGAGGGTCGTGTTTAAGAGAAAGAATCGAGTCGCTGTCGTAAATACGTTCATGCAGGAAATCGACATTATCTGGTTGGTAAGGACGAGAACCCGTAGCGATAACAAACTTGTCCGCGCTGTAATGTTCTTCAGTACCATCGCTTTGTAAAACCGAGATGGTGTTGGTATCGATAAAACGCGCAGTACCAAATACCAGTGTGCATTGGTTGCGATCGTAGAAACCTTGGCGCAGTCGAGTTTGCTTATCGATGACTGATTTAGCATGACCCAGAATGTTGGAGAAGGTTGAGTGAATGCTTTTATTGTTCTGACAAAACAGCGGGTTGCTATTGAATTCAATGATGCGGCTTACTGCATGACGCAGTGCTTTTGAAGGAATCGTTCCCCAGTGGGTGCAACCACCACCAACGCTGCTCTCTTTTTCAATGATTGCAACGTTCAACCCGGCTTTGGTTAATCCCATCGCTGCCCCTTCGCCTCCGGGGCCACTACCAATTACGATTACATCAAAGTGGTTGGAGTGTGGCATAGATATCTTCCTTGTTATATTTGATTAACATTGCTTTAGCGAGATTTTAACTGATTCTGTTCTTGGGTACATGAAAAGGGCATCAGAGAGTCGGTGGGATCACGCAGTGTTATCGAAAAAATAATATTTGGTATGTCGTATGTCTCCAAATGACAGTGTGGATATTGAAATTTTTTCTTCGAACGTATTTACTTCGGTACGTGAACAAAGAGGTGTGTTTAGTGTCTTATATAACCAGAGTGCCTTATATAAATATGTGATTCGCGTTATATTGAACAGAGTATTAGGCATGCCTGTTTTGGCTGTAAAAGAAGAGTTTGATAAAGTATGAAACCAATGGGCATTCGCGCGCAGCAAAAAGAAAAAACTCGTCGCAGCTTAATCGATGCAGCATTTAGCCAGCTCAGTGCCGATCGTAGCTTTTCCAACCTAAGCTTGAGAGAAGTTGCTCGTGAGGCTGGAATAGCGCCGACTTCCTTTTATCGTCATTTCAAAGACATGGATGAGCTTGGCTTAACCATGGTTGATGAAGGTGGCTTACTGTTGCGTCAGCTAATGCGTCAAGCTAGGCAACGCATAGTAAAAGAAGGCAGTGTGATTCGTACCTCGGTTGAAACCTTTATGGAGTTTATTGAAAGCAGCCCAAACGTATTCAGACTGTTATTGCGAGAGCGCTCAGGAACTTCATTTGAGTTTCGTGCAGCGGTAGCTCGTGAGATACAGCACTTCTCTGCTGAGTTAACCGAATATTTGATAACGACTGGCATGACACGAGATGAAGCTTTTACTCAAGCTGAAGCCTCCGTCATTTTGGTCTTCAACTCAGGGGCAGAAGCATTAGATTTAGATCGACGTCAGCGAGATGAATTGGCTGATCGCTTGATCATGCAATTGCGAATGATGGCCAAAGGTGCTTTTTGGTATCGTAAAGAACGTGAACGTAACCGATTAAAAGGCGGGATTGAATAATGTCGAATGAAAATAATACTGTAAACCGTGGTTCTGAAAGAAAGACACTCGTACTTGCTGTTGTTGCAGGTGTGTGTGGTGATGCACTGTTATCTTGGGTAACAATGAGCGAAGTGGGCTTCTCTATTTTCCCACTAATTGCTTTAGTTTTGGCTGTACAAGCGCTTTACCAAGAATACCTAACGAATCCAGTATCTGAAGATATTCCATTAGTGGGTTTAGCTTGTTTCTTTGTAGGTGCATTTGGCCACTCGGCTTTTGTGAAAGCACAATACCCTGATGCAGGATCAAACTTCTTTGCGATTATCGTCGCTATGCTACTACTCGCTTGGGTAGGTAAGAAGCTAGGCTTTATCGGTAAAACCGCTTAAACCAACGTATAAATAAAAAAACGAGCCAATTGGCTCGTTTTTTTGTATCTGCTGTACGGCCTAGAGAGCGAGATTTACGCTTTACGCTCCAGGAATACACCGGCTTCCATGTGGTGCGTATAAGGGAACTGGTCAAATAGAGCAAAACGAGTGATGTCGTGTGTTTCGCTTAGAATGTCTAGGTTCTCTTTCAATGTCTCAGGGTTACAAGAGATGTACATGATACGCTCGTAGCCTTGAACCATCTTACAAGTATCGACATCCATACCTGAGCGTGGTGGATCAACAAAGATAGTGTTGCAGTTGTAGCTCTTCAGATCGATGTTTGCTTGTTGTAGGCGGCGGAATTCACGCTTACCTTCCATTGCTACGGTAAAATCTTCCGCAGACATACGAATGATCTGAACATTATCAATCTTGTTCGCCGCAATGTTGTACTGTGCTGACTCTACAGATGGCTTCGCTAGCTCAGTTGCTAGTACACGCTCAAAGTTTTGTGCCAGTGCTAATGAGAAGTTACCGTTACCACAGTAAAGTTCTAGCAAGTCACCTTTGCTGTCTTGAGTACAGTCGACAGCCCATTCCAGCATTTTCTCTGCTACTTTACCGTTTGGTTGAGTAAAGCTGTTTTCTACTTGTTGGTAGATGTAGCTATCACCATTCACGTCTAGCTTTTCAATGACGTAGTCGCGGTCTAGTACGATTTTCATCTTACGCGCACGGCCAATCAGGTTTAGGTTAAAACCTTCATCGTTCAATTGCTGTTTTAGCGCTTTAGCATCTTGAATCCATTGCTCACCCAACTGACGGTGGTAAAGCAGTGACACCAAAATCTCACCGCTTAGTGTAGAAAGGAAATCTACTTGGAATAGTTTGTGGCGTAGAGAGTGGTTGTCCTTCATTGCATCTGTTAGTAGAGGCATTAAGTCGTTGATAAGACGGCTAGCGGCTGGGAACTGGTCTACACGGTATTTTTCTTTGGTCTCTTGATTGAACATGACGTAATACATATCGTCACCTTCATGCCACACGCGAAATTCAGCACGCATGCGGTAGTGTTGTTCTGGAGATTCATACACTTCCAACTCAGGCACATCGTATTGTGAGAACATCTCAGTAAGACGCTCAGTCTTTTCTGCTAGTTGTTCTTGGTAGCGTTGCGGGTTTACATCTAAATTCGCCATTGTTATGCCTTTTTGCTGTCGTGCTTTTAAATCAAGAGCGCAGATTTTATTCAATCACAGGCGCTTGTCCAGTGTTGAGAGCTATTCAATGTAAATCGAGCATGAAAACTATAGCTTATAACTATCTTAGACTAGACAAATGATTCATAGGTTAATACTATCTCCCGCAAGCTGGTGCCATTTGGATGTATAGATGGCTGAAGAGGGAATCTGGTGTGAATCCAGAACTGACGCGCAGCGGTAAAAGAGAACGAATATTCACAAGACACTGCAAATAGCTTTTTGTGGGAAGTCGAATATGAGGTAAACCATAAGGTTGTGCTCTTGAGTCCGAATACCTGCCAGTAGCTAAACCATACAATGTGGTTTGGTAGGAATTTACGCGATTTAGGATCACAACATGAACAAATCCCTTTTAGCGGTTGCTGTAGCATCGCTGCTTTCACCTATCTCCAATTTACACGCCCAAGAAGCATCTACTGACGAAACCATGGTGGTTACGGCTAACCGTTTTGAGCAGCCTCTAAGTGATGTTATTGCTTCTACTACCGTTATTTCAAAACAAGAAATAGAAGAAACCCAAGCTAAGTCTTTAGTGGATGTTTTGAAACGAGTACCTGGTGTTGAAGTTTCTCAAAGTGGCGGACGTGGGCACAGTGCCTCTGTTTTTATGCGTGGCTACAATAGCGATCAAGTATTGTTTCTAGTCGATGGTGTTCGTATTGACTCTGCTGCCGGCGGTATTAACTTCAACCATATTCCAGTAGGTATTATTGAGAGAGTTGAAGTGATTCGTGGCTCTGGTGGCGCTTTATATGGATCAGATGCGGTAGCGGGTGTGATTAACGTTATTACTGAGTCTGCTCATTCTACTGAATCGACAATGATAGCTGTTGGCGCTGGCAGTGATGCTCAAAAGGAAGCTAATTTCTCAACGACTCGAAAATTGTCGAACGGCGGAACATTGAAACTCGCTGGCGGTTTTGATGAGACTGAAGGTTACGATATTAAAGACCCGGCTACTGGTCTTAATTATGGCTATGAAAGCCAAAATCTTTTTGCGTCATACTCACAGCCGATCAATGAGGCCTTTACTGGCACAGCATCTGTTCGTTGGTTTGATAGTCTGACTGAGTATGACTCGGGTGGTAAGAACTATGGTTATTCTGAGAACTTGAGCGTTACAGCCGCTGTTGACTATAAAGGTGATAACTTAAGCTCTACCTTTAGAGCTAATCAGCAGGCAATCGAAAACCTAGACTATTCACAAGCTCAAGGTAAAGACAATGCTGGAACAAAGAAGAAAATAGATCTGACGAACCTGCAGTTCTTAAATCAATATTACGTTAATGAGAACGTATCTGTTGGTGCTGGTGCTGACTGGCGTAGAGAAAAACTTGATGATGATGCCTTGTCATATGGTTCACCTGATGCTCTAGCTGGCGAATCTCGCGATACTACCGGCGTCTACGCTTCTTCTGAACTTCGATTTGGTGATGTTCAAATTGTAGGTAGTGTACGTAACGATAAACACGACACATACGACAACCACACTACATGGTCTTTAGGTACTCGCTATTACCTAACAGAAAAGCACTCACTTAGAGCGGCTGCTGGTACATCATTTAAAGCTCCGAGCTATTCTGATCTAACAACAAATTCAGACCTGAAGCCTGAAGAAGCCGAAAATCGCGAAATTGGATACACCGGTGAATTCGATTTATTCAAGCTGGATGTGACTGCATACGATAATGAAGTCGATAACTTAATTATTTGGTATGAAGGTAGCCCATTTTGGTACCCTCAAAACGTAGATGCAAAACTTAAAGGTTTAGAAATCACAGGTAATTTTGACACGTGGTTTATCCATCACACGGTTGTCGCTGAGTTTAAAGATCATAAAGACTCTGCTGGCAACAAATTAGCGAAGCGTGCTGATGAAAACTACAAGTGGTTGATGGATGCTTCATATGAAGATTTTGATGTGAACCTTACTTATACATACACGGGTGATAGAGCGGGTAATCCAAAAGAAACAACCGATCCAGATAATATTTTGCCATCAGTGAGCTTGTGGGATGTTTCTGTGGGGTATTGGATCTCCCCTGAGCTAGTTGTCCGTGGTCGAGTTGATAACTTAACTAATGAGAAATACCAAACAACGCTAGGATATAACGCTCCTGAACGCAGGTACTTTGCTAATCTAGCTTACCAATTCTAATTTACACCTAAACCGCCTCCGGGCGGTTTTTTCTTATTGGGTATATCAATGAAAAAGAAAGTCGTCATAAGTTGGTCGTCAGGTAAAGACTCGACATTAACGCTAGAGCGTCTACTTGAAAGCTCCGAATATGAAGTTGTTGCTCTCTATACGACGTATGTTGGAGATGAAGTTCCTTTCCAAGTAACTCCAATCGAGGTTGTCGAAATGCAGGCAACATTGATTGGGTTGCCATTAATCACGATTGAGCTTCCAGAAGTGTTTCCTAGTAATGAGATTTATCAAAGTACTATTGTCTCCGCACTTAAAGGTTCTGGTTTATCAATTGATGCGGTCGCGTTTGGAGACATGTTCTGTAATGGCATTGCCGATTATCGAAGAAGCTACATAGAACCAGCCGGTTGGGAATGTGTATTTCCTCTAATGGGAGAGAGCAGTCAGGCACTTGCGAGTGAAATAATAGACAGAGGAATCGACACCTTTCTCGTCACAGTTGATAGCAATGCATTGGACATGAGCTATTGCGGGAAAGAATACACGCTTGAGCTAATAGACAGCTTACCGAGTCATGTCGATCCATGTGGCGAAGATGGCGAGTTCCATACCTTAGTAACGTCAGCGCCATGCTTTAGAGGTAAGCTCAAGATAGACCTAGAAAATGTAGAGCAAGGTGAGCGTTTTGTTCATCAACGTTATCAAGCTTGCATTATATAGAGTGAGGATTGGCGAAAACTAAGCGAAGGAGTATCATTGCAGCGAAACTTATTATAGGTAATCGTTGTGTCGGATAGTCTGCAAAAAAATATACTGGTCTTTGATTCTGGAGTGGGTGGCCTATCTGTATATAAGGAGATAAGCCAGTTACTACCGAATCAGAACTATACTTATGTATTCGATAACGAGGCTTACCCATACGGTGAACTCGATCAACAAGTCCTTGTTCGCAGAGTCCAAAGCATCGTCGCCAGTTTTGTGGCAAGCCACGCTATTGATATCGTAGTAATAGCCTGTAATACCGCAAGTACGATTGTATTACCTACACTCCGCGCTAATAATCAAATCCCAATTGTTGGCGTTGTTCCGGCAATCAAGCCTGCATCCCTACTTGCCAATAAAGCCGTGGGTCTCATTGCTACTCCCGCAACGATTACTCGTGAATACACACACGAGCTCATCAAAAACTTCTCAAGTAATAAAAGAGTCGAACTTTTAGGTTCTACTCGGCTGGTGGATATGGCTGAGGAGAAACTCAGAGGCGAGGCGATTAACCTTGAAGAGCTGCATCAAATTCTTCAACCGATGATCAACATGGTTGATGTAGCGGTATTAGGATGCACTCATTTCCCTCTGATTAAATCAGAGATTCAACAAGTACTAGGTGAAAGCGTAGTGCTGATAGATTCTGGTAAAGCGATAGCTAAGCGGGTTCAAGATTTGTTGGGTTTGGAAAGCATTAATAAAGAAGGGGGAGTGCGTGAGGTTTTTTGTAGTGCACTTCCTAAGAAAGAAAGTGCACTAAATAGCATGTTAAAGCAGTTAGGATTTAGCTCAGTTCAGCTTCGTCCGTTTCTGGATGTTTAGGATCATTTGCAACTCGCACTTTTAAAGTTCGTTGCATGTAATCTTTATCGTTAAGTTCTGAAATAGCATGATTCACATCATTGCTAGCCATTACGACAAATCCAAAGCCTCTTCTTTTACCAGTACGTTTGTCTTTCATTAAGCGTACTGCAAATACTTCACCATACTCTGAGAATAATTCACGTACGTGTGACTCATTCGCTTTGTATGGAAGGTTACCTACATAAAGTGTTTTTGTTGATGCCTTAGGTTCTGAATCTGATTTTGAGTCGGTGCTTGAAAAGTTAACAACAAAAGCGGAAGCCAAGACACCAAGGATAAAGGTAATTGCAGGCGATATATCTACCTGAGAGAAAACAATGCCACCTAGAACAGCTAGTGCGACAATTAACAACATCGATTTTTTTGAGTTCATATCGGAATACTACATATTAATAAACGAAATAGACGCATCTACTCTTAACAAAATAGATACATGAATCTTACGTTCATGGTTTCCATTTTGCCAATGTATTGCTGTGATACGTCTCAAATGTTTAGTTTTTATTCGAAAAATGCGGATCTGGTGGCTTTTTAGACGAACAAAACTTTTATTCAAAAAAGCCCTTGTGCTCTATGTCGATCTCTCTATAATGCCGCCTCACCGACACGGAGTGAGACGAAAGTCACACAGCGAAATCGGTAGAGAAAAAGGAGTTAAAAATAACCCTTGACTCTCTAAGTGGTGCAGGTATAGTACGCACCCCTAGCGACTGAGATGTGAATCACAAAACGCTAGCGCTCTTTAACAATTTAAACCTATCAATCTGTGTGGGCACTCGTTGATGAATATCAAAACGTTATTGGTTCTTTTTCGAAAGAGCGTAATAACAGTTACTTCGGTAACAAACTTGATTTCAATGAGCTGAGTGACCAATACGTTTAACGACTTTCTCTTGTAGAAAGAAATTATTCGGCACAGTCAATTCATTACCATTCTGTTGGAATGGTAATAGCTTTAAAATTA
>NZ_OSDX01000046.1:0-34734 GCF_900382755.1 Vibrio sp. Evd11 | reverse complement strand
ACAGCTCTGGAGGATCGTTCAACCGATCACTTTAGTCCTAACTGATCGGCATTACTCCCAAGGGAGCCATTTTTTATCGAATCAATTTTTTACTTCATCAGCATCATAGTAATAACGAATACCACTATTCTGGTGCTTGCTCAGCGGCTTGTTGCAACGTGTAAGCAGTCGATGGGTCAATCTCGTTAACCAACTTCTCAACTTGAATGATCGCGTCAACCGAGGTGCTGCTTTTACGGTAGCTGAGATAAATAGGGCGATACCAATCTTCAACACCTTTCACCTTATGAAGCTGACCTGAATCGATAAAAGGCTCAACCATAGAAACAGGTAAATACGCACTGCCACCTTTCTCTAAGATAAAATCTAAAGCGATACGAGCCGTTGAGGTACGTAGATACGGCGCGGGCACTTTTGGGTGACGCTCGGCATGTTCAGAACCAAAACGCGTTCCCCAATCGACATAAACGTATTTATGTTGGAATACAGATTCCAGATCATCTTGTTGCGTTGATACCAACACCAAAACCAAGTCAGCGACTTTTTTACAGTTCAGCTCTTCCGCTTTGATCTGATCGAACGCAAAAGCCATATCTAAGGTTCGTTCTAACAAATTACGGTTCAGTTGCTCGCGCCCCATCACCTCTGCCATAAAACCATAACCACCGAAAGAATCGGTCACTACGCTCAAACAGTTTTGCAGATACGCATCCCAAATATTCGGTGTGCCACCCAGTGTTAACTGCAGGGCTTTGCCACTTTCCAACGACAGCTCAAATTTGGCCTGTTGTAACGTCGACACCATCACTTCAGCATAACCAATCAAACGTTCACCGGAAGAGGTGAGCTTGATGTTATTGCGGTCACGAATGAAGAGCTGAGTATCAAAATAGCCTTCAAGCTGTTTGATTCGCGCACTCACCGCCGCTTGTGTTAAATACAAGTTTTCAGCTGCACGCCCAAAATGGCGCACCCTTGCAACCTCAAGAAAGGTTCTAAATACTTTCACATCCATCAAATACATCTCTGTAATAAATCTGCTAACTAGCCGATCTAGGATTGTTTATCGTAAAGGCAAAAACGTTTTGTTTCCTATTTTAGCCTTTTAACAATATTTTCGCGTGAGCAATAAACACTAATTTCTATCTAACCACATTACTGAGGCTGATATGTCTGAGACCGAATTCCGACACGGAAAAAAACGTTTTTATGACACCATTAAATTCCCACGAGGGTTCGCTAAGTCAGGTAATTTTACTCTGTCAGAAGAGGAAATCCTAACCTTGTTTGGTGACACTATGCTTGCACTTGAGACTGGTGAACTAACACCAACCAATGCTGAAGAAAGGCACTTCATCAAAGTATTGGCTCATCCTCACAAGGCGAAATCCAAGTTAGACCGTGTTTGGTTAAAATACATTCAACTGGCTCGTGGACGTCGTCGCTTTCATACCCTAAACGGCTGCAAACGCGGTGAAGTGCCTACGGAAGAATACGAAAGAGAGTTAGTGTTAGAAGATTAGTAAAACTGCTCAAAGTGATACCTCATCACTTTGGGCTTTTTTTGTTCATAACAGGTTAGCGGCAACTTAAAACAAACACGCATCTTCTTCGTAATTAGTAAGTTTAGTCAACCTATCCAGTTTTACCAATATTTATTGATAATTCATAGTGATAGCTTTGAATAACCACTATTCTTAAATATACCGATGTTAATTCATGCCTATCGGTGAAACTTCCTCACTTTTTCTCTTCTTTTTTGCACGGCAGTACCACATAACCACCACTCTTTGATCATATGTTCATTGCACTCCTGACTATCCAACAAACCAACAAACCAACAAACCAACAAAGCAACAAAGCAACAAAGCTTGTTGATCTTTCAGACCCTGAATCAAATCCACCTGATGATATATGACAAACGTATTAATCTTGTTTAACGCTACCAAATATCCATACAATAATTGTGCAATTTTGAGAGTTCTAATCACAGATACGACGAAAAAAGTAAAAACTTGACCTAAAACAATAGCGGAATACGATAACTTATTTTATAATGCGAATTAATGTTTCAGAACACTATAAAATTTAATTTCTAGGGGCAAAATCAATGAGACTTATTCCATTAAGCAACAAAGCAAAAGTAGGTAAATGGGCTGCTCGTCATATCGCAGATTCGATCAACAAATTCGCTCCAACTGCTGAGCGTCCATTTGTACTAGGTCTTCCTACTGGTAGCACACCTCTAACTACTTACGCTGAGCTAATTGAACTTTACAAAGCTGGCGAAGTAAGCTTCAAGCACGTTGTAACATTCAACATGGATGAGTACGTTGGTATCGACCCTAACCACCCAGAGTCTTACCGCACATTCATGCATGAGAACTTCTTCAACCACGTTGATATTCAAGCAGAAAACATCAACCTGCTAGACGGCAAAGCTGAAGACATCGATGCTCACTGTGCAGCATACGAAGAGAAAATCCGTTCATACGGCAAAATCAACCTGTTCATGGGCGGCGTAGGCATCGACGGTCACATCGCATTCAACGAGCCAGGTTCTTCTCTATCTTCACGCACTCGTATCAAAACGTTGACTGAAGACACTCGTATCGCGAACTCTCGTTTCTTCGATGGCGACATCAACCAAGTTCCTAAATACGCACTAACTATCGGTGTTGCTACTCTTCTAGATTCTGAAGAAGTAATGATCCTTTCTCTAGGCCATAACAAAGCGCAAGCGCTTCAAATGGCTATCGAAGGTTCTGTAAACCACATGTGGACTGTTACAGCTCTACAGATGCACCGTAAAGCTATCATCGTTGCTGATGAGCCAGCTCAACAAGAGCTAAAAGTTAAGACTCTACGCTACTTCCAAGAGCTAGAAGCTGAAAACATCCAAGACCTATAATCCCCATAGTCTTGAATAGAAAAAGCCACTGAATGTGGCTTTTTTTGTGCCTGCTACTTTTGTGTTTAATGGGAAGAGAGGTTTCGGGTATTTTTTATAGGCACAAAAACAACAAAGCGATTTCTCCAACGAGAGAAACCGCCATCATTTTAAACTTTGTATTGATACGAACGAACAGCTACAAGATATGTAGGATGCGAAACAAGTAAAGTAGGGCTGCAAACTAGAGCTAAGAGCTCAGCGCGTTATCTCGGCATAAGGTCGTAATAATGTCAGTGATAGCCAATATGATCGTCGACTTCACCTTTTGATTATGTCGCCCCAAGAACATTTCAAGCATTGGGCCAGTCATAGTTCCCACCATATCCGCATCATATTCGATCGGCATAATACGCTGAATCGCGTGCACCTTGTTGAGCTCAAATATCACATCAACTTCTGTAAAGCTGGTGTCTTCGCCCTGTATTTTCGCCCACTCTTTCAAGGTAACGAAAACCTCTAGATCGTCGTAGAGTTCTTTACTGATCACACCAAGCCCAAGTAGCAACTTAGCGCGAATCATGATCTCGCCTAACGGCCCACCACTGTTGAGAAGTGGTTCTACAACGAACTTAATGGCCGTGTCGTCTTTCTTAAAGATGTTTTTTAATACGGCATCTACTGTGTCATCCAATGCATCGTAAGCAGCCATTAGGCAGGCGCTAGCACTCTCAGCTTCCGAAAGGGCTTCGAGTAATTCAGTTTCATGGCTAGTTTGTATTGGCATAACGGCTCGACAATAAGAAAGTGCCACTGGTGTGGCACTTTGATGGTTTATCATTTCAATGCTAGATAAGCTTCTTCCGCTAGTTTAACAACTTCTGAGTCACTATTCAGCTCAGAATAATGCGCTAATGTCTCAGCAAAACCTTTTTCTGCGAACATTGCCTGAAGTTCAACCGCTTGAGGGTCATCTTCATTTTTGTAATGGAACGCAGCTGCGATCGCTTTTACTAGATGAGCATTTGGTAGCCCGTATTCTAGCGTACCGTTCAATGGCTTGACTAGGCGATCTTGAGGGCTCAGCTTACGAATAGGTTGACGACCAACACGATCCACTTCATCACGTAGGAACGGGTTAGCAAAACGACCAAGAATTTTTTGGATGTATGCCGCGTGCGCTTCTGGATCAAAGCCGTAACGCTTAATGAGAACAGCGCCACTTTCTTCCATCGTTGCTGTTACTTCAGCACGGATTACGTCGTCTTCGATAGAGTCTTTAATTGTCTCGTGACCAGCAAGTACACCAAGGTATGCCGTTACCAAGTGACCCGTGTTTAGCGTGAACAATTTACGCTCAACGAAAGCCATTAGGTTATCAGTGCATTCCATTCCTGGGATGTTTGGAATCTCACCCTTAAATTGTGTTTGGTCTACGATCCACTCGCTGAACGTTTCAACCGTTACCGCTAGAGGGTCTGTTTCACCTGCTTCTGCCGGTGGAACAATACGGTCAACCGCTGAATCAACAAAACCAATGTGCTCTTCAGTGAACGCCTTCATTTCATCAGAAAGGTGCTCTAAAACTGCTGCTTTTAATTGGCTAGTACCACGAACCATGTTCTCAGCCGCAATGATGTTCATTGGTGCCGTGTTGTTTGCTGCAGCACGCTTTTCAATGCCTTGAGCAATAGACTTAGAGATGATTTTTAGAACTGTAGGTCCTACCGCTGTTGTCACAATATCAGACTCAGCAATGCAATCTACTACAGCACCTGTTGCTGAATTTACCGCTGTCACATTCTTAACAACTTCAACAACACACTCTTCGCCAACAATCTTAACTGGGTATTCTTGACGTTCAATTAACGCATTTACAACCGTTTCATTTACGTCAGCAAACGTAACCTTCATACCAGCGTCAGAAAGAAGCTTACCAATGAAACCACGACCGATATTACCTGCACCAAAATGTAACGCTTTCATAATTTTGACCTTATAAATATTTAAATCTAGATAGCTAACCACTCAACAACATGCCTTGACGATGTACCCTAGGCATCAAGCAGTAAGCTATTCAGACTGAATCTTCTTAGAGGAGATTAGACCGAAAATGAGGCCAGTAGGGGGATACCGGCCTCCTTCACTCAGGAGCTTGACTAGAGCTTGTTAGTTTCCGTTGAGAATACGTAGAACATCAGCAGGGTTTGTTGTGTTCTGTAGGCATTCCACAGCTTCTTCATCGTCGAGTGAATTGGTAATAGCCATCAGCACCATGTTGTGCTCATCGCCTTGTGCGGCAATACCGATAACCATCTTAGCGATATCATCTTCATCTTCGCCCCACTGAATCCCTTCAGGGTACTGACAGAAAACGATGCCAGTTTTTTGTACGTATTTTTTCGCTTCGATTGTGCCGTGTGGTACTGCGATAGACTCACCTAGGTAAGTAGAGACAAGCTCTTCACGAGCAAACATGCCTTCTACATATTCTGGTGATACGTTGCCCAATTTGACCAGTTTCTCACCAGCGAACCTGATAGCGTCTTCTTTTTGAGTCGCTTTAAGGCCAAGGAAGATGCTGTCGTCAGTCAGTGCAAGCTTGTTGCCTTCTTGTGTTGGAGCTGCTGCAGGAGCCGGAGCTTCTACTTTCGCTTCACCACTTTGATCATTCGTAGCCTGAGCTTCTGTTAGCTCTGCAACTAGCTGGTCGTAGACACCGCCGTCTAAGAAGTTGCTTAGAGACATATGCATCGCACCTGGCACAGTGCTACGAGCACGGTCTGTTAGGTCTTTATGCGTAATAACGATTTGCGAATCAGCCGGTAGGTTGTTGATTGCGTAGTTGGTTACCTCAATATCTAGGCCTGCTGCTACTACCTTTTTACGAAGTAGACCAGCACCCATTGCACTCGAACCCATACCTGCATCACAAGCCACATAGACAGCTTTCACATCCGCTAGGTTTACACCAGCTTCTGATGCTGCACCTTTAGAAGACGCTTTCATGTCTTTCATTTGAGCCGATGCTTTTTCTAGTGAATCTTCGTCATCACCTTGAGCTGAAGTCTTAAGTAGGATTGAAGCTACGATGAAAGACACAGCCGTTGCAGCGATTACAGAAAGTACAACACCGATGTAAGAGCCTTTTGGCGTCATCAACAAGATAGCGAAGATAGAACCTGGTGATGCTGGAGAGATAAGGCCAGAATCGAACACTACGTTAGTGAATACACCCGCCATACCACCCGCGATTACAGCAAGGATTAGACGTGGATTCATTAGAACGTAAGGGAAGTAAATTTCGTGGATACCACCTAGGAAGTGGATGATAGATGCACCAGCAGCAGACTGCTTCGCGCTACCTTTACCAAACACCATGTAAGCAAGTAGAAGACCAAGACCTGGACCTGGGTTCGCTTCGATTAGGAAGAAGATTGAGCGACCAATTTCTTCAGATTGCTGGATACCTAGTGGAGAGAAGATACCGTGGTTGATTGCGTTATTTAGGAATAGGATTTTCGCAGGTTCAACAAAGATAGAGGCAAGAGGTAATGCACCCGCTTCAACCATTACGTTAACGCCAGCCGCTAAACCAGAAGACAGAACTTTAACCGCAGGACCAATCACGATGAACGCGATGATCGCGCAGATCATGCCGATGATACCTGCAGAGAAGTTGTTCACTAGCATTTCGAAACCACTCTTCACTTTACCGTGAACAGCTTCATCGAATTTCTTAATTGCGATACCACCCAGTGGACCAACAATCATTGCACCCATGAACATTGGGATATCAGTACCAACGATAACACCCATCGTTGTGATAGCACCCACTACGGCACCGCGGTCGCCACCAACCATTTTACCACCGGTATAACCGATCAATAGTGGTAATAGGTATGTGATCATTGGACCAACCATTGATGCTAACGTTTCGTTAGGCCACCAACCCGTTGGAATGAATAGTGCAGTAATGAAACCCCACGCAATGAATGCGCCGATGTTTGGCATTACCATATTGGATAAGAAACGACCAAAGTTTTGAACCTTAATCTTTGCTTCTGGTGATAACATAGGTAGAACCCCGTAATGTATTGGTTGGTCAAATGACCGAAAGTGTGTACTCAAAAGTCGATTAAAATGTATCACAACATTTTTAAAATGCACCTCAGCCCAACTTTCGTGATAACCATCACACGCAAAAAACACTTTCGGGTTAACGAGTACACCTTAGATCACAAAAACATCATGAATTTAAATTACAAAGCCAAATTAATGAGAATAGATATCATTAATGCAAGATCTAGATCACATTTTATTTTGTAATACTTAAAAATAAATAGTGACATAAATCACACTTAATAAAATATAGCATCTGAGATCTATATAACCCGTATAAAAGAACATCGTGTCACGAATAATAAATATGCACCAAGATGGGTAAAAATCCTAAAACTGTAATTTAATTACAAATTAGGCGACATTTTGCTTAACATTCAAAATGAGAGCGAATACTCACTAAAAACATGGACCAGTGAACTGCAGTTAGTATCAACAGTTGTGTTATTGTATTTCCCTATTCTATACAACAGCCCCTCAACATTAATCAGCAGTTCTACTGCTAATTGAGAAACAGACTATGCCAGACAAGATTTCCACATCAGCACTAGCCAAACAAAAAGGGATAGAAGCAAAGGCTCTATTCAGTGATTTGAAAACAGCTGGCTATATCGTGCGTTCACAGGAGCGTTGGGTACTCACAGAACGAGGCGAAAGCTTTGGTGGGGAGTATGTCGAACACAAGAAGTTTGGTGTCTTTATTGTCTGGCCAGAAAAACTACTCATCGACCTAGATTCTTTCTCTGGAAAAACGCTAACGGCAACTCAACTAGGCAGTGCCTTTCAACTTAGCGCAAAAAAAATTAACCTGTTGCTCAGCGAGCTTGGTTGGATAACACGTGAAGAAGATGGTTGGCATGTCACCTCAACAGGCTTAAAAGCAGGCGGTGAGCAAAGGGAAGATAAAGCGACTCAAAACCTATTTGTGGTATGGCACGATTCGTTAGTTCGCAATAAACGTTTGAAGCAATCTGTTGTCGAATTTCTAGGGCATGATGCTGAAAGCCACTCTACCGATGTCTCGTTTTCTAGCTTTCGTCAGAAATTTGAGGCGAAACACCGAACCTTAGACGGACATTATGTGCGTTCAAAGGGAGAGCTGATCATCGATAACTGGCTTTATATGGCGGGAGTGGTTCATGCCTATGAACGTCCGCTCCCGATATCAAAAGAAGTAATGAGCGATTTCTACCTGCCAAGCGGCAAGGTATACATTCAGTTCTGGGGAACAGATTCAGGCCCTATAGAAGAAGACAAACGAAATGCGACCAAGAAAGTTTACCAAGAGCACGGTTTTAGCTTGATTGAACTTAACCCTGAAGATATCCCAAACCTCGACAGTGTACTTCCCTCTTTATTACGCCAATATGGAATCAAAGCGTACTAACTGGCTGATTTTCGAAAACCAACACACATCCAGATCACACTAATCAAATCATTATGGACATTATTAACCATAGTGATTTGATGTGTTCGCTATTTTTCCCAAGCCAATCTTCTATTATCTTACACCCATCAACTTGAGCTACCGCAGATACTCGATTTATTGGGGCATGTTCGATAGCCATTTAAGCGTTCAGCCTTTTAGAGGCTGACTGTTCTAGAAACGACTTCTATAGAGATATAGCCTAAATGCGTTATCCGTTTATTGTTGACGTTACCGAACATAAAACCCTACAACATTTATATTGATAGATATTAGGATTCAACATGACTCATCCAATCATTTCAGATCTAAACACTCGCTACACAGCTAAAAAATACGATGCAGAAAAGCGCATCTCTGCGGAAGACATGGAAGTAATCAAAGAAGCACTTCGTTTGTCAGCTTCTTCTATCAACTCTCAGCCTTGGAAATTCATCATCATTGAGAGTGACGCAGCAAAACAACGCTTCCACAACACTTTCGAGAACATGTTCCAGTTTAACCAACCGCATGCGAAAGAAGCGTCACATACGATCCTGTTTGCTCACGATCCTAAGTACACTAAAGAAAAATTCGCAAAGCGTGCTGACACAGAAGTAAGCTCTGGTCACCTACCCGCTGAAATGTACGAGCAGTTCTTAGGGGCTTACGCATTCGCAGAAATGAACACAGATGAGACTGGTTTCAACGGAAACTGGACTAAGTCTCAAGTGTACATCGCGCTAGGTAACACAATGCACACACTGGCTCGTCTTGGTATTGCTTCAACACCGATGGAAGGCGTAGATGCCGCTATGATCGGTGAAGAGTTTGCTGACGAACTAGACGGTCACGTTGTTGATGTAGCGCTAGCAATCGGCTACCACAAAGACGGCGAAGACTATAACCATGGTAAACCAAAAGCACGTCTAGCTCTTGATGAAATCGTGACGACGCTTTAACGCGTTAATTAAGATGACGAATGAATCAACAGCTATAACACGTTAAACAGTTACAACGCTTAACTGCTACAACGCTTTAATTTTTAAAACGCTTTTTCGTTTTACAAAATATAGTTTCAACAGCACTTCAGACTGTTAAATTACACTGCCTTGTTTTGGCCAGACACTCGTCTGGCCTTTTTCATGTCTGTATTTCGCATCCATCCTTTCTATCTCAGCTTTAGCCATTCCAGTCGCTTTTTAGACCACCAATACCTAATCAATCCACGTGTTCTAATTCGCGAAGCGCAGGAGTTACGCTATAATCCCCTTTGTTGAAACAGGTTCCTCACCCTGCTCTTTCTGAGCAAACATCATTAACTTTCTTGTCAAACCGTTATAAATCCACAAAGTCATAAAGACCCCTAAGATTCATTTTAACCATAAAACTCAGCACGTCAAAATGACTCATTAGACAACATAAACTCCAAACAAACACATTGAAAACAGGCACTTAAAAACATGGCACAACTAGTGCAATGATGACCTTAGATATTTAAATAAGGTATTATCATTATGACTATTCACGTTAAATCAAATGTTCACTGGGTTGGCGTCCACGATTGGGAAACAGAACACTTCCATGGTAAGGAATACCACATGAACAAAGGTACCAGCTATAACTCGTACCTGATTCGTGAAGAGAAAACGGTGCTTGTTGATACCGTTGATCATCGCTTTACTGAACAATTCCTTGCAAACCTTGAGATGGAAATCGACATCAATGAGATCGACTACATCATTTGTCAGCATGCTGAAGAAGACCACTCTGGTGCCCTTTCAGCACTATTAGCCAAAATTCCAAACACACCCGTCTACTGCACAGAAGCTGGCGTTAACTCGATTGTTGGCCATCACCATCAGCCGGACTGGAACTTCCGAACCGTTAAAACAGGCGACACGCTCGATGTCGGTAACGGTAAGCAACTCATCTTTGTTGAGATGAAAATGCTGCACTGGCCAGACTCAATGGCAACATACCTCACTGGTGACGAGATTCTGTTCAGTAACGATGCGTTCGGTCAGCACTACTGTGATGAAAACCTATTCAATGATCAGCTAGACCAAGTCGAGCTGCACGATCAATGTCTGCGTTACTTCTCGAACATCCTCACACCTTTCGCGCCTTTGGTGAAAGCGAAGATAGAAGAAGTGCTCAGCTTAGGTGTACCTATCGATGTTATCGCCACCTCTCATGGCTGTATTTGGCGCGACAACGCGACGCAAATTGTTGAGCAATACTACGAGTGGTCTAAAGCCTACAAAGAAGATCGTATCACCATTGTTTACGACACCATGTCGAACAACACTCGCATGATGGCTGATGCAATCGCAAAAGGTATCCGTAAAGGCAGCCCAGAAACAGCAATCAAAGTCTTTAATATCTCTAAGCACGATAAGAATGACATCCTTGCCAATATCTTCCGTTCAAAGGGCGTACTCGTTGGCTCATCGACCATGAACAATGTGATGATGCCGCAAATCGCTGCACTACTAGAAGAGATCCACGGCTTACGTTTTGCTGGTAAAAGAGCCGCGGCATTTGGCTCTTCAGGTTGGACAGGCGGCGCAGTAAAACGTATCGACGCTCGTTTACATGAAGCTAACTTCGAAGTCAGTGCTCCGCAACACATCCATTGGAAACCAGACACAGACGCGCTTCGCCAATGTATCGATTACGGCATGACACTAGCCGAGGTTTGGCGTGTAGAAGCAGATGAAGTGAGCACACCGAAACAAGTATCACGTAATGTAACACCGCTTGAAGCCACACCAGCACCGACAAGCACCACTGAAGAACTCAAAGACACGACAGAACAGAAGCCAGAAGTCGCTCAAGATAAGCCAGTACACAGTGCAGACTGCACTTGCTGGCGTTGCACAGTGTGTGAATGGGTGTACGACCCACAATTGGGCGAACCCTACCAAGGCGTCGAACCTGGAACTCCTTGGGCGCAAGTTCCTGATGATTTCCTTTGCCCTGAATGCCATTTAGGCAAAGAAGTGTTTGTGGAGAAGTAGCATGTCGAACATTGTTATTGTGGGTGGCGGTTTCGCTGCCCTACAAACCATCAAGATGGTACGTAAGCTTGACCAAGATATCGCGATTACTATGATCACCGCCGATGCCGGGGTTGAGTACAGTAAGCCGAATCTTTCGCACGCGTTCAGTCAGGAACAAACGCCGGAAACACTGGCAGTACATAACGCTCAACAATTGGCAGAGCAGTACAACGTGGTCATCAAAACCAAAGCACTTGTGAGCGAGATAGATACTGAGCAGCAGTGTGTTCATGTTGATGGCCAATCTATCCACTATTCAAAGTTGGTATTAGCGACGGGCGCGACGCCTTTTATACCACCAGCGGAAGGGCTTAAACGCAGCGCAACCATTACGTTAAATAGTTTGGAAGAATTCGATAAACACAAAGCTCAGATCGATGGCGCTCAACGCATCACCGTGATGGGTGGAGGTTTGATTGGGGTCGAGCTCGCATTCGACCTTCAAACTGCCGGTAAAGATGTCACGATTATCGAACCCGCAAGTTATCTATTGAATAGCCTAGTGCCACCTTTCGTTTCGCTTGAATTGGAAAGGAAACTGACAAAAGCAGGGGTTACCGTCGAAACCGATTCTGCAGTGTGTCGTGCAACGTATCTCCCTGATGGAGTGAGGTTGCAAACCACGTCTTCTCGATTGATACGAACCGATATCGTGATTGCCGCAGCAGGGCTAAGACCAAACACACAGTTAGCCACACAAGCGGGAATAGAAGTAAACAAAGGGATTGTGGTCGATACCATCATGAGAACCAGTGTCGAAAATGTGTATGCGATTGGTGACTGCGCCGAAATAGAGGGGCGTGTGATGGCTTATCTTCAGCCCGCTATTTTGTCTGCAAACGTGTTGGCTAAGCAGCTGGCTATGGGTAAAGGAGAGCTCAAAGTAGGAGAAGGAAAGCTCAGCTTGCCTCACATCATCACTAAGGTGAAAACACCGAGTTACCCGATTCAACTCGCAGGGCGCGATATTCAAACCGCTCAGAGTTGGGAAACGCGATTCGATCCTAAAGGCATTGTCGCTAAGGGCTTTAATGAAGATAACCAGTTGGTTGGATTCATTGTCACGGGAGAACATACCAAAGCCGCATTCCCTCTGCTTAAAGAGCTACAGGCAAGCTCACCCGCATAAGCTCAATGACATACGCTCAATAATATACGTTGAATAAAATAAGCGGCGTTCGCTAAAACAAAAAAAGCCAGTCAATCGACTGGCTTTCTTGTATCTGCATACTTCGTTATTGGTGCGTTCGCACTATCCAATAAACGAGATGTAACCTTGTAGGATAATCAGGTTAACGATATCGATAAAGAAGGCACCAACAATTGGCACAACCATGAAGGCTTGTGGCGACGGACCGAATCGGTTCACCAAAGAACCCATGTTCATTACCGCTGTTGGGGTTGCACCTAAGCCGAAACCACAGTGACCACCCGCCATAACCGCTGCGTCGTAGTTAGAACCCATTACTTTGAACGTCACAAAGTAAGAGAAGATACCCAACACCACAGCCTGAACCGCAAGGATAACCAAGAACGGAATCGCAAGGTCAAAGATGTTCCAAAGCTTAAGGCTCATTAACGCCATGGCTAGGAACAGTGACAATGATACGGTACCAAGAATATCAACCGTTTCGCTGTCGGTTTTATGCAGCTTAGTCACTTCAAAAACGTTAGTGATGAACACACCGATAAACAACGCGTAAACGAAGTCAGGAATCATCAACCAAGAAATTTCAAAAGTCGCCACCCACTCTTCTAGGTATTTCGCCCCCGAGATACAGATAAGAAGAATGAACAATACTTCAATCACCTTCTTCGCTGTTACTTTGTCTTCTTCATACTCGTTGTAAGTAACAAGCTCAGGAAAACGCTCGTGGGTTTGTGTGCCAGTGCCGTACTCAGATTCAAGCTGGTTTTTATCAATCAACTTTTGAGCGACTGGGCTACCGATAATACCACCGATAATCAAACCAAACGTCGCTGAAGCCATCGCGATTTCTAGAGTATTGGCAATGCCAAACGTGTCTGAAAAAGTTTGAGACCAAGCTGCGCCCGTACCGTGACCACCCGAAAGCGTGATAGACCCAGCAATCAAGCCCATCAAGGGTTCAAGACCTAATGCTGTCGCTAGGGTAACCCCTACACCGTTTTGGATAATGATATAAACCGAAGCTACCCCTAAAAATAGGAATACCTTGGCACCACCCTTTATCAACTGCGTGTAGTTAGCAGCAAGGCCGACCGTTGCAAAGAACATCAACATAAACGTGTTCTGCAGGGGCAAGGAAAACTCAAGATCAAGGCCGTTAAAGTGCAGGGCTGTAATAGCAAAAGCGACAATCAAGCCGCCGACAATGGGCTCTGGAATATTGTACTTTTTGAGAACCGGAAGCTTTGCATTGACGAAATGACCTAGAAACAAAACACTAATCGCGATTAGGAAGGATTCTAGTGGTCCAATTGAAATTAATTGATTCATATAACCTCTATTTTTTTACGTTCTCATCTTCCTTAATGAGTCTAGTTTTATCTGTAATTATTTGTGGTGCTCTACCTATATTTATACAAACTGGAGAGAAATTGTAGATTCGAAAAGCGAACACATTACTGCGTTCACTTGGTGTCATGTTAGTGACACGTTAACTTTTATAGGAGATAAAAGGATTTGTGACAACAATCACCTCCAAAAAGTTGATAACGGCGCGAGTATCCTTGCCGCTGACTCTGCTTTTTTAATACCTAAAAAAGCAAAAAGGAGCTATTGCTAGCTCCTCTTTCATCACCATCACTGGTAATTAGAATTTTTTCGGTGCGTAACCCGTCATAACTTCAATGCGAAGCTCTTTACCAATCTTGGTCATCGGGTGAACAATCACGAGCCCTTTTACAGACTTCTTAAGTTTACCCATATCCGCTTGCTCAGCTTTTGTGATTTCACGCTTAAATGGCATATCAATCAGCGATTTACGCTCTTGATTCACATCAAAGCTTTCTTTGTGTTTAAGCTGTGCAATTTTCTTAGTTAGCTTCTTAATCTCGTCTTCAAATTGACGAACAACAGGACGATCATTACGAGTTTTAGCAGCCGCTAACTTGTTGCGACACTTGTCTAGACGGTTGTTAATTTGTTGAAGTTCGTTTTTAACACTCATAATAATTTCCTAAGATTAAGCAAGCCAATTCGGATTGGGGCGCGGAGTATAGCACAAGGGTTTACTTGAACCGAAATTTATCTGACAAATAGCCCTTAGAATGAAACATGATCTAAACTGACAATCAATCAATCACCACTCAAGAGCTATTCATTCTAGGAAATATGGTTCACCATGAGATGGCTATTCACCCGATTATAAGGAGATACGATGACATTATTGAAACAAACACTGACCTATAGCCTAGCCCTTGGTTCTGTGTTTGCCACGACTTATGCGTCCAGTGAAACATCCATTGATAATACGCTGCCCAGCAACCTTATTGTCGAGTATGCACCACCTCAAACTGAACAAGAAAAACAGCTCAAGCAAGAGATTGAACTCAGTGGCATCAACGACACCGTCATTGACCTCTCCAACCAACTGTTGATGTTTAACCAGCCTTTGGTGATTCAATACGGCGGTGATGAAGGCCCACTCTACGATCCGCAAACACATCACGTACTTATCCCATACAGTTTTTACGCTGAATCACTCGCTTACTTCGAGAAGAACCAATACGAAAAAGAGTACGGAAAATCGGCACAAACGGGTGCCATCGATACCTTGCTTCATACGCTGCTGCACGAAGCGGGGCACGGCTATATCGAAGATCAAAAGATCGCCATTCTCGGTAAAGAAGAAGATGCCGTCGATAACCTCGCAACAGTCTTGCTGCTCAACTACGTGGAACATGGCGGTGATGCCGCAATAAGTGCAGCCGATATGTTTGCCTTTGAGTCAGAAGACCGTCCTGAATATTACGACTTGGGGGAATACATTGATGAACACAGCTTCGATCTCCAACGCTACTTCTCAACCCTTTGCCTTGTGTACGGCAGCGACCCTGAAGCTTATATAAACTTGCTTGATGAAGTGGAAAACGACTATTTAAAAGATAGGAAAGAGTTCTGTATTGAGCACTTTGATGTGATCACTGGGAATTGGCACCAATACTTAAAAGAGAGTGATGAGGGTTAGTAGAATAGAGCGATATAAAAGGTCTCTATAACGGAATCACTCAACAATAGAATAGAATCAAGTTAGCGGCTCAAACACCTAGCTCTGAAGCCGCTATCACGCGATTTACCTAAACTTTGACTTTATACTTAAGATCTTGAGCTTCATCGCCAGTCATGCCTCGAAAGCCCCAGCAATGCGATGGCTGCTCCTTGATGGTGATCTCGATATCAATGGGAGAGATAGACAGCTGCTTTTCTATTTCAGAAAATATCTTCTTAATCAGGCGCTTTTTGGTGTTCACCGCTCGCCCTTCCATCATATTGATTTCTATGACGGTGTAAGCTTCTGTTCGCCCTTCGGGATAAAAGAAATCATCTCTTTCTAATGGTACAAACCGATGCGCTCGTTTGTCATCAGGTAACCCCATCTCACTGTTCAAACATTGTTGTAAGACATTAGAAAGCTGTAACTTAATCGGATTTAAGCACTCTTTGATACCATAAATAACGATCATGACCATTCCTTTGATGTGATGTCAGGTAAAGAAGAACTAAGAGATAAGCAACGTAAGATAAGCGTGTCACTTGTTATCTACCCATTGACTAATTCTTAACCCATATTACCTAATGACGTAAGTTAAAAAAGGTTAAACCGATTAAATTGCGAATAAACGCGACAAAAAACCATGTCTCCCTCTCTCTAACTTCCTGTTCAATACATCACCCCACATTGATCGAACTTCAACGAGCACGCGTATACATCTCTGAATTACGTACGAATCAAATTCGTACAGACCCAATCATGTATGAACTAAGGAGTGCTATGTGCCGAATTCAGCTGAGAAGATCACACGGATAGAAACCGAATCAGAAACACCCGTAGAGACTTCTCAAGAGCTTGCGGTGTTTCCTCTCCCGTTATTCATTTTGCCAAGGGGCAGACAAAGACTGCGTATTTTCGAACCCAAGTATTTGAAAATGGTCGCTCATGCTGCGCAGGGAGACGGCTTCATCATTGCGACTCAGGACAACACCAACTCCGAACGTCTGAGTTCTTGGGGGACAAAAGTGTCTATTGTCGATTTCAATATGTCCGATGACCAAATTCTGGAAATCGATGTTGAAGGCGAACAGTTGGTGCAGCTTCACTCGTCCTTCCGCGACACTGATGACCTGATCAAAAGTGATTTCCGCCCACTGCCGCACTGGCCACAACACAGCTATAAAGTGCCGAACGTGGTTACCGCGTTTCTTGTCGAGTTGTTTCGAGAACATGATTCGATCAGAACACTCTACCCGTCTCCTGACTTTGAAAGCCCTCAATGGATCTGTGCTCGACTCCTCGAAATGATGCCTATCCCATTGGAAAAGAAAACCAAATTCACAGAACCCGCTAGTTTTCCTTCGTTAGTTCCCTTTTTGAATCAAATCATTACAGGGCAATAAGCACTTTTATTCACTATAATTTTGTATAGTAGAAATTAATTTAAAATAAAGTGATCCCCACCTTCACTCTCCACGTAGTGCCTATCAAATTCGCATGATGGTTAATTACTATGCAAGTGGAAAGCAGAAGAACAGGGAACGGCAAGGAGCATGTCATTATCCCCGACAACAAACTACCTACTGAAAGTAAGGTACCTACAGAGCTCTCAAGCTGGCTGATTTTGGTTGGTTCAGACAGAGACAAGCAAGCATTTACGTGTTTGTTTAAGTTCTTTGCTCCCAAAATTAAGCGTTTTGGCATCAGCAAGTTGGGTGGTGAAGCCGCTGCCAACGAACTAGTCCAAGACACGATGACCAACGTTTGGAAGAAAGCGCATCTCTATAATGAAGAGAAAGGCGCAGCGACCACTTGGGTTTATACCGTTATGCGAAACGCCGCCTTTGATATGTTAAGAAAGGTAAAAGCGAAAGCAGAGCAAACCATCGCTGACGACATTTGGCCAATTGACGCCATGGTAGCCGAGTCACAAAGTGATCAGCTTCAGTTTGGCGATCATCTAATGAGCCGTCATGTAATGACTCAAATTGAAAAGTTGCCTCTCGCTCAAAAAACCATTGTGAAAGGTGTCTACTTCCAAGAGTTATCGCAAGAGCAGCTCGCCCAACAACTCGATGTCCCGCTTGGAACTGTTAAATCACGTCTAAGACTCGCACTCGCCAAACTAAAAGTTCACATGGGGGAACAAGACCATGATTAAACATCACCCAAATGCGGCAATCTTGAAAGATTTTGTCGATGGCAACCTAGCGGATTCGGTTTCACTGATTGTTTCTAGCCATGTAGAGCTTTGCGAACACTGTCAAAAACAAGTAAGCATGTTGACAGCGCAAGCCGCTGACACAGTCTTTGAAAGCGATACATCTGCCTTTGAAAATGACACAGCAGGGCTAAAACTGTCTGACAGCGAAATGGATGCGTTCCTAACTGACGATGGGGAGTTCGATTTTGATGCTATTGACCAGATCACAGCTGATTTGTCACAGGCAGTCGAAGTTGTTGTTGAAGCGCAACAAGAGACGGTGTCTAACACAACCTTCACGATTCCTCGCGCACTCAATTCAGTCGCAAGAAAAGACTGGTTGAACTTGGGCAAGATTTCTCGCGCACGTCTCGATTTTGATGACGAATCACACCACACCAGCTTGCTGCATATAGATAAGGATGGACAGGTGCCTTGTCACACTCACAAAGGCTTCGAGATCACGCTTCTTTTAGAAGGCAGCTTCGAAGACGAAATGGGTGTCTACAACAAAGGCGATTTCATCTGGTTAGATGGAGAACACACCCACCAACCTGCGACGAAAGAAGGCTGTGTGTGTTTAACCGTTTCAAGTGATGCCTTGTATTTCACTAAAGGGGTGAGCCAATTGTTCAACCCACTGGGTAAATATATTTATTAGTTTTAAAAGATTTACCGGATACGTCACAAGACTCATAGAGTTGGCTAGTAAGAAAAGTAAAAACCGAACTAAAGTAATGTTTAATAAGCAACAAAGCACACAACATAAGAATAACAACGAGCAATGAGCGTAAGGAATTGACCAATGGATAAAAAAATAAAAATAGGCATTAGTGCATGTGTCGCCGGTCATAAAGTTCGGTTCGATACTGGCCATAAGCGTTCTCGTTTTTGCACAGACGATCTGGCAGACTACGTAGAGCTTGAGCCAGTTTGCCCAGAGATGGGCGTTGGACTTCCAACACCTCGTCCTACGATCCGTCAAACAAGAATGTTAGACGACATTATTCATGTTTCTCGACCTGATGGTTCTGGCGATGTCACCGATGAACTGATCGAGTTTGGGCAAAACTATTCAAAGAATAACCAACACATCGCAGGGTTCATTGTGTGTCAGAAAAGCCCAACCTGTGGCATGGAGCGAGTAAAGGTTTATCACCACCACGGTCGTGGTTCTGAGTCGACAGGCGTTGGCTTGTTCACTCAGCAAGTAATGCAAGGCAATCCCCTCCTTCCAGTAGAAGAGAATGGTCGCCTCAACGATCCAATTCTGCGTGAAAACTTTATGACTCGTGTTTTCACATATCAAAAGTGGCTCGATCTTGTTGATGAAGGTGTAACCAAACATAAGCTGATTCAATTCCACAGCGCTCACAAATATCTAGTGATGTGCCACCACATTGAAGGCTACAAGAGCCTAGGCAAACTTTTAGCGAGTAACGATTTAGAGATCGATGAACTAGCTGAAAAGTACATCGAAGGTCTGATGACGGCGCTAATGCACCATGCAAATCGCGGCAGTCATGCCAACACTCTGCATCACTTGCAAGGTTACTTTAAGAAACAACTGAGCAGCGCTCACAAACAAGAGCTCACCAATCAGATTTCATCATTCAGAGAAGGGCTAGTTCCTCTGTTAGTTCCACTAACGCTGATCAACCACTATCTAATGGAATACCCAAACGAGTACCTAGAATCACAAGTTTATCTAAACCCGCACCCACAAGAACTTAAGCTGAGATACGGATATTGAGCGACATTCTATGGATAAGACGAGACCTGAGGATTCACGATAACCCAGCGCTCGTCTCTGCAGTTGAAAACGGCGTCTCTATCGCCGTTTTTATTTCAACCCCGCAGCAATGGCAGCAACATCACCTGGCACCGATAAAGGCGGACTTCATTTATCGCCACCTGAAACAGTTCGAATCACAACTCGCTGAATTCGGTATCACTCTGCTGCACCTCAAAGCCACAGACTTTAACGATCAAGCCACTCAACTCATCAACTTGTGCAAACAGGTCGATGCGACATATGTGTATGCCAATTCAGAGCCTGAAGTGGATGAGCAGTTAAGAGACAAACGCTTAATCGCTACTGGTATAAAGCTGAAAATAACCGACTGCGATACGATTCTGCCATTAGGTAGTGTGCTGAATAAACAAGGTGAGATGTTCAAGGTTTTCACACCTTTCAAAAACGCATGGTTAAAAGAAGTGCAAGCGAAAGGCATCATTTGCAGCCACGCCCCAGTGCATTCAACAGGATCAGCGCAAGCAGGTTCATCTGAAACGGATTCGCTTCAGAATCCATCACAACTGAAACAATCGTTAAGTGGTTTTTCTGGCGAGTACGATTTCGACTTTCCGCGTACCGATTCAGAGCGTTGGCCACTAAGCCAAGACGTCCTTGAGAGCGTGATCCCCAATTTCTTAGCCAATAAAGTTAATAACTATTCTCGCCTTAGAGATATTCCATCGGTAAAAGGCACGTCTGGCCTTTCCCCTTACTTAACCATTGGCGCTGTGAGCCCACGATGGTTAGCGATTCAATTGATTCAACAACAGCCGGACTTGTTATTTGATACTCAGTTGCCAGCCTTTTCTTGGCTTAATGAATTGATTTGGCGAGATTTTTATAAGCATTTGATGTTCCACCATCCTAAACTGGTTAAAGGCGCGAACTTTCAGCAGAAATACAACGGCTTAGATTGGTACCACGACAACCCGAGCTTTAAAGCGTGGTGCGAAGGAAAAACAGGCTACCCATTAGTTGATGCAGCGATGCGTCAATTGGTTGAGACAGGCTGGATGCACAACAGGCTCAGAATGGTGGTGGCAAGCTTCCTAACCAAACACCTACTGATTGACTGGCGTTGGGGCGAGCGATTCTTTATGTCGCACCTTATCGATGGTGATTTCAGCGCCAATAATGGCGGTTGGCAATGGGCTTCCAGTACTGGCTGTGATGCTCAACCTTACTTTCGAATTTTCAATCCGATCACCCAGAGTGAAAAGTTTGATCCGAAAGGAATTTTTATTCGTAAGTACATTCCAGAGCTGCAAAATATTCCTGATAAGCATGTGCATTTTCCACATGATTACATTGCAAAAAACGGAATTAACAGCGAATACTGGCAACCCATCGTTGAACACAAAGAAGCACGATTGAGAGCCTTAGCCTTTTTCAAATAATTAGAGTGAATATTATGGATAACTCTCTATGGCTTGATAACTTTCTCAACATGTATCGAGAACTCGGAACCGACAATTTCGACGTGCTAAAGACGGTTTATCACCCTGATATCGAATTCCAAGACCCACTGCATCATGTCAGTGGGATTGTCGCGTTAACTCATTACTTCGAGAACCTCTACACACAAGTGACTAGCTGTTACTTCCACATCGAACACACCTTTGAAGTGAAAGATGAAGCATCCGTTTATTGGACAATGCAATTCGCTCATAAACAACTCAACGGGCAAAAGCCGATCGAAGTTCAAGGGCATAGTCATATTAAAATGTTGGACAACCAAGTGGTTTATCATCGCGATTATCTTGATGTGGGTTCGATGCTGTACGAGCACATCCCAGTACTAGGTTGTGCGATCAAATCCATCAAAAAAAGAGCGAGCCGATAATGCGTATTATGATCACAGGCGCGACCTCAGGTATCGGCCAGTCACTTGCTATAGATTATGCTCAACAAGGGCATCAGGTGATTGCTTGCGGCCGTAATCAAGGCAAGCTGCAAGCCTTAGTTGATTCTCACGAGACAGACTTATCGCACTCGTCAATTGACCCACTCTGTTTTGATTTGACCGATTACCATAATTTCCCAGCACTCGACCAAGATAAACCGCTCGACCTACTGATCTTGAACGCGGGTGATTGTGAGTACATAGATGATCCTGTCAATTTCGACGCAGAGTTGTTCGAGCGCGTCATCAACATCAATCTCATTTCAATCGGCTATGCCCTTAAAGCTTGGCTAAAAAACATCAAGCCCGGCGGCCGCTTGGTTTTAGTCAGCTCCAGCGCCAGTTTTTTGCCCTTACCTAGAGCAGAAGCTTATGGCGCCTCGAAAGCAGCCCTCACCTATTTAGGCAGAACACTGTCGGTTGATCTGGCCGAGCACAATATTCATGTCTCAATCGTGCACCCAGGCTTTGTTGAAACGCCATTAACCGAGCGAAACTCCTTCGCTATGCCTATGATTATTAGTAGTGAGGCCGCAACTCAGCGAATCGTAAATGGTATTGCTCAAGGAAAGAGTGAAATCGATTTCCCAAGACGATTCATCATGTTGATGAAGCTACTAAGAATGCTTCCAACTCCAGTTTGGCAAAAACTCGCTTCAAGGATGGTATAACAATGAAAAAAATCGCCATTATAGGTTCAGGCATCTCTGGACTGACTTGCGCACATGTATTAGATAAACACCACGACGTTACGGTATTCGAAAAAAATGACTACGTCGGGGGTCACACCGCCACGGTTGATATTGAACATCAAGGCACGGCGTTTTCAATCGATACGGGCTTCATCGTTTTCAATGACAGAACCTACCCAAATTTTAATCAACTGCTCGAACAATTGGGTGTCGAAAGGCAACCCACTGAGATGAGTTTTAGTGTCCATAACACGACGACTAAGTTTGAATACAATGGCCACAGCATTAATTCGTTGTTTGCTCAGCGAAGTAATATTTTCAAACCTCAATTTTGGTCTTTAGTGTCTGACATTCTCAAGTTCAACAAACTGTGTAAGGCTCAATTTGAAAGTAACGAGTTCACACCGGATGTTACCTTGGGCAATTTCCTACGTGAAAACCAGTTTTCCGACTTTTTCAGCCAGCATTACATCCTACCGATGGGTGCCGCTATTTGGTCGACTAGCTTAGAAGAGATGGAAGAATTTGAGCTTAAATTCTTCATTCAATTCTTCTACAACCACGGCCTGCTCGACATCGCGAACCGTCCACAATGGTATGTAATTCCTAAAGGGTCGCGCTCTTACGTTGAAATTATTCTTTCACACTTAAATAAACCCGTAGCGTTAAATACATCAATTAAACAAGTGACTCGCCAAGAAACGGGCATCACGATTGAATTTGAAGATGGCAGCACACAAAACTTCGACGAAGTTATATTTGCCTGTCATTCAGACCAAGCACTACGTTTACTCGGCGATGCGACAGAGCAAGAGCAACAAGTTCTTGGTGAAATTCCGTACAGTCGTAATGAAGTGGTTTTGCACACGGATACCCGATTGTTACCAGACAGAAAGCTTGCATGGGCAAGTTGGAACTACATGTTGGATGGCGACAGTAAACGACCTGCCTGTGTGACTTACAACATGAACATTCTGCAAGGGATCGAAAGCCAACACACCTTCTGTGTGACCTTGAATCAAAGCGAAGCCATTGACCCAAACAAAATTATTAGAAGCTTTGTCTATCACCACCCCGTTCTAAACTCGAACACGGTCGAAGCTCAGCACAAGCGCGAACAGATCTGTGGCAAAAACCAGACTCACTTCGCCGGCGCGTACTGGTACAACGGGTTCCATGAAGATGGCGTCCACAGTGCACTCGACGTGACCAAACGCTTCGGTTTAGATTTGAGTACGAGTTCAGCGCTATGAACAGTCAAACCCTGACATCCGAAATGGAGATCGCATCCGAAAAGAGTGAAGAACTCAGCGGTATCTATTGGGGCAACGTCAGACACCGCCGCTTTGGCGACATCACTCATGAGTTCAGCTATCAGCTGTATATGATGGGGTTAGATCTCGATGAACTGCCCCAAACCACAGCGCGTAGTGCGCTGTTCGGAACTCGATGGTACAACCCGATTCGCTTTGTCGAATCGGATTATCTCGCTGAAAAAGAAGAAAATGTCACCAATGGTGAACCTAAATCACTTAAGCAACGTATAGCTTCCAAAGTACAACAACTCGGTGGTGTTTGGTCTGAATCAAATCGAGTGACGATGCTGGCTCAGTGCCGTTGTTTAGGAATTTATTTCAGCCCAATCAACTGTTTTTTCTGTTACGACGAAACTGGAGATTGTCGCTATATGTTGGCAGAAGTGAGTAACACGCCATGGCGCCAACGACATTACTACCTGATCGACATGCATCAAGAGTTGAAGGTTAAAAAAGAGTTTCACGTTTCGCCATTTATGGATTTAAACATGACCTACTTTTGGAAGATTCAACCACCAACGAAGCGAACACTCGTCCACATCGAAAGCCGCCGAGAAGAAAAGCTTTTTGATGCGACGCTAGCACTGACAAAGCAGTCAGTATCAAAGACAAACATTAGAAAAACGGTACTCAAAATCCCTGCAATGACCATCAAAGTCGTAATGGGTATTTATTATCAGGCTCTCAAATTATTTCTCAAAAAAGTACCGTTTGTGACGCACCCAGACTCAGCATCTTAAGCGTCTGCAGTATGACTAAATAGAAGACTTCGGTTAGCTAAACCAGACGAGCAACAGATAACCTTAGTTGGCTAAATATTAAAATGAATTCTCAGCGAGGTTTACATGGAACAGCTTGCAAAACAAAACAACAATATTGAACAACAAGCTAAAGCCGTTGCTGTTTCGAGCAACTGTAAATATCGGGCTTTAATATTCAAAGTGCTTGAGCGTCTACAATTCGCGACGCTTGAGATTATTGAGCGCGACCAGCATTCGGTGTTCGGCGATCGAGAAGCCGACTTGAAAGGTCGAATCGTGATTCACGATGCAACCTTTTTTAGAGATGTCGTGATTGACGGCAGTATTGGCGCATCTGAGGCCTACATTGATGGAAAATGGACAAGCCCAGATCTCACCAAAGTGATTCAAATCATGGCTCGAAATCAATCTCAACTCGACGAGCTTGACGATAAAACGCAATGGATTTCTCGCATCAAAAATCTATTGCTGCGTCGTAAGAATGCTAACACCGAGCAAGGCTCTAAACGTAATATCCTTGCGCACTACGATATTGGCAATGAGTTGTACGAGCGCTTCCTAGACAGCTCGATGCAATACTCTTCCGCTATCTATAGCGAAGAAGCAGAAACCCTACCCAAAGCTCAGCAAAACAAAATGAAAACCATCTGTGAGCGATTAGAGTTGTCAGAGAACGATAACGTGGTCGAGATAGGCACGGGCTGGGGTGGCTTAGCTATATTCATGGCGCAACACTACGGATGCCATGTCACCACAACCACAATCTCAGATGCCCAACACGCGCTTGCAGAACAGAGAGTCAAAGCGCTTGGCTTAACCGACAAAATCACCCTGCTTAAAGAAGATTATCGCAATCTCAATGGTGAGTATGACAAGTTGGTTTCTATCGAGATGATTGAGGCGGTCGGACATGAATATCTACAGACCTTCTTTGAGAAATGTTCTTCACTGTTGAAACCATCAGGCAAAATGCTGATTCAAGCAATCACCATCGCCGACAGTCGTTATGACAAATACCGTAAAGGCGTCGATTTTATTCAAAAATACATCTTTCCTGGCGGCTGTTTACCTTCAGTTTCAGTGATGACCCAACATCTCGCGACTAGCACAGATCTTGTTGTCCAAGAAATTGATGACATAGGCTTGCACTACGCTCGAACACTCAACGACTGGAATGTCGCCTTTGAAAACAGTTGGGAAGAGCTCGAATCATTAGGCTATTCAGAAGAGTTTAAGCGCTTATGGATCTTCTACTTCTGCTACTGTGAAGGTGCATTCAAAGAGCGCGTAATCAGTACTCATCACTTAGTTGCTAGAAAACCTCGTTACTTTGGAGCAAAAGATGAAACGGTTTTGGATTATTAATCTCGTTCTGTTTCAAGCGACCTGGGTTTGCAGCGCATTCTTTACCGCGCAAGCCCCGTTCGTGGCGCCACTGATTGTGGCCGTTCACTTCCTTCTCTCCCCTACTCGCAGTAGCGACCTTAAAATACTCGCTTTATTACCATTAGGGTTATTACTTGATAGCCTTCTACTTCACTTCGGCGTGTTTGCAGTAGATTCTGAAATTACCAATCAATCGTGGTTCCCAATATGGCTTGTTTGCCTGTGGATCATGTTCTTAATCAGCTTTAACCACAGCCTAAATTGGCTTTTAAAATGCTCAAAAGTGATCTTGTTTGTCATAGGGTTCGTAGCAGGTACTAGTAGTTATTGGGGAGGCATCAAAGCAGGTGCCCTTCTGACTACTTGGCCAGACGCATCGGTGTTAGCTGCCCTTGCAATAAGTTGGGGGATTTTGTTGCCCTTACTGGTGGCCGCTTACTCCAACTTAGTACAACCCAAAATGGCAACAACGAGGTGACTTATGGCTTTTCCACGCAAACCTACGCAAGCGTTCAAATCTGAGAGCGATGTAAGTCGCGTTCGCACTCAAACAAGCGAGCAATCAAGAAACCGACTATTGAGCTTAGTCACCTTAACCCTCATTTGTGCAGCGCTCCTATTTACCGGAAATGCCAAAGCGTCTGCCGTCGATGATTTAAATAAGCGCGGCGAAGGAGAAATGAGTTACCTGTTTTGGACTCTCTATTCAGCCGAATTCTACACCACACCTTCAAACTCTGAACGAGCATTAAAGATTGAATACTTTCGTTCGATTGATAGTAAAGATCTGGTAGACGCAACCAAAGATCAGTGGAGCAAACTTGGTTATTCTAAAAATAACATTCAGCGCTGGTTGAAACCCTTGTACGCGATGTGGCCCAACGTTGAAGAAGGAAGCACGCTCACCATCCGTGTCGCTGAAGACAACATAAGCCGTTTTTATTTTGATGAACAACCTATCGGCACTATCCAAGACAAGCAATTTGGCGAAGCTTTCTTAGCGATTTGGCTGTCTGAGAACACGTCTGAACCCGTTCTACGCAAGCAACTTTTAGGTCTGAATAAATGAACCCAAAAACAAAAATAATCAAATTCGCATTGGCCATTTTGTCACTCACTTGGTTAGCGGGCTGTGGCTCTGCCAGTTTAGAGAACCACGCAGACACGACCCCAGAGCTAAAGCTTGAAACCTTTTTTAATGGTGAACTCAAGGCCTATGGAATGGTACTCGATCGCTCGGGTGATTTACTGCGCCGCTTCGACGTTAAGCTTGTCGCGACTTGGGAGGGGAACAACGGAGAGATTAAAGAGTGGTTCTCCTTTGCCGATGGAGAGCGTTCAACCCGCGTTTGGAACCTCATCAAAACCGGAGACAACACCTACACCGGCACCGCCAATGATGTGATTGGTACGGCTTATGGTGAAACTCAAGGCTCGGCTTTGTATTGGAAATACGATTTAGAAATTGAAGTAGACGGTAGCACCTATGAAGTGGTGCTTGATGATTGGATGTTCTTAATGGACGAAAAACGTTTATTCAACAAAACCGAGATGTCTAAGTTCGGCTTTAAAGTTGGTGAAGTGATTTTGTATATCGAGAAGATTTAATTTAACTGTCATTTCTGATTCTCAGTTTCATCAACGATAACCTTTATCCTAAAAGACAATCTCAGCCCTTTATATAATCTCAGCCCGCAAACAATTTCAGCCAACAATAGAACCTCAGCCTACAACGCAATCTCAGCCCACAACAGAAAATTGTGGGTTGTTCTGTTTAATCCCTCGAATAGCATACCTGTATGCTCAAGCCTTTGTGCTAAGATGCGCCACCAGCATACAAATGGGCTAAACTCAGTTGAGCGAACGTGATACACAGTTCCACCAATTATGAGCACTTCCCCATTGGTTTCGCTAAGTGTAGATTCCCTACCATGAATAATTGAAAAGGCTTTAAAGCATGAGCAAGTTGACCTCAGCGGAGCGTAAAGCTCGCGACAATGAACGTTTCTCACAACGTGTAAACGACCGCAGAGAAAAAGGCGAAGACGTAGTTGCTTACGCACTGACCAACAAGAAAGCTGTAAAATTCCTGACTAAGTCGGAAAAGAAACGCTTCAATGAAGCGAAAGTCATTCGCCAAGAAGAACAGCGTGTGAAAGATCAAGAAGAGCTCAACAGAATCGAAGACTCATTCACGACCAAACAGTTCGACGAAGAGTAATCTGATTTCGAAAGCGCTGGCCCTGTGCCGGCGTTTTTACTTTTTAGCTCTCCTTCTTTTTTCCTTCCCTGCTTACATCACCTTTCTCACACCTCAATTCTATCGATCAATCTTAATCATGAGCCTCAGCATCTTGGTCTTAGATCTCAGAAAATAGGGATTCAAAGCCTTACTATCTCAATTCAATTCAACATTTCCGAGTTCCCATGATTTTAATCACCGGATCAAGCAGCGGTTTAGGCGCAGCTTTAGCCAAGCAATATGCGAACACATCGAACAGCAATCAACGCCTAATGATCACAGGCCGCAGCTCACAGCGTTTAGCTGAATTAGCCAAAAGCCTACCAGCAGATACCGTTAGCCAAGCCTGTGATTTGTGTGACCCACGCTCTGTGAGCGAACTGCTTAATGCCTTACCAGAAACACCAAAGCTGGTGATTCACAGCGCAGGCAGTGGGTACTTCGGTAAAATTGAGCAACAAGATCCCACAGCAATTAGCGATATGCTGAAAAACAACATCGAGTCCTCGATATTTCTGATTCGCGAGCTTGTTCAGCGTTACAAGGATCAACCTGTCACCATTGCTGTCGTGATGTCGACCGCGGCTCAAGGCGCTAAGGCAGAAGAGTCGACTTACTGCGCAGCAAAATGGGCCGTTAAGGGCTTTATCGAATCGGTAAGGTTGGAGTTAAAAGGTCACCCAATGAAAATCGTTGCGGTTTACCCCGGCGGGATGGCAACTGAATTTTGGGGAACAAGCGGTAAAGCGATGGACACCTCAAGCTTTATGACAGCGACAGAGGCGGCTCAAATGCTGCAACAAGCGTTAACCAGCACTGAGCATGGATATGTGTCAGATATCACGATAAACCGCGGTTAACGGCTAATGAGAGCTGCGAACAAGTAAACAGAGCTATTCAGCTTAAACAGAACTATTCAGCTAATTATTTGTGAGGGTGAGCACGAAAGTGTGCGACAATGCTCGGCGTAAATTCATATTCAAGGTTTATTATGAAACTTCTAGTTCGTAACCTATCGCGCTCTACTGCTGAGCAAGACATCCGTGTTCTATTTTCTGAGTTTGGCTCAGTAAAAGAGTGCAGCCTAGTTTTAGACCAAGAGACTGGCGAATCTAAAGGCTTTGCTTTTGTTGAAATGCCAGAGCACGAAGAAGCTAAAGCAGCACTAAACAAGCTAAACCTGTCAAAGCTTGGCAAAAACACGATTCGTGTAAAAGTCGCTAACTCTTAATAAGAGCTCGCGCTATACAAGAACAGGCAATTGAACTGCCTCGTGATCTAGCTTCACAGTAAGCACAGATGATAAAGCCCGTAACGATATTCGGCTAAAAAAGCATAATATCGTTACGGGCTTTTTGCTGCTCGCGCTTTTTTTACAACACTTTTCACAGCGTTTCACAACACAATCTATTCACTTATAGCTTGCGCTTACAACCCTTCATGCTCATCAATAGCATGCCTTGCTTCAGCCATTGAACACCCCGATTCCATCACTAATTGGGCGACAGTCATAGAGGGGTTAGCCGCCAATAGTGACGCCAAGCAAACCACAGGTTTAGGCAGCACTTTGTCGATTGCGATTGCTATCCAATCGTCTTTCTCATGGGTTAACATGGTTTTAAATTCAACGAGCTGATGTTCTTGAGCCACCAATAACCAATTACGCGAACGTCGAACTCGCTTCAACTGGCATCCACAATATGCAGCATTGGCCATCACTTGGCTTTTATCACTCACACGATGTACAAAACTATTCAGTGGAACGCTAAACATAACTCTCTGCCAACCAATATCTACCCATCATTTAAACGCTCTCTAACTACCACTCAGCAACTCAAAATTCTCTATCAATAACTCAATAAAATCATGCTTAGGATTACACAGACACAAAAAAACCGCCAGTCATGCGCTAAGCAGACTCGCGGCTTTACATTGTTATATCCGTTCTTCAGCCAGAGCCTAAGCTTAAGCTTAAATCAATCAGCAGCAGCTTTTTGAAGTACCGTTATCGCAACAGTTAGAATTTCCCTTATTTCCTCGCTCAAAACCGTCAATAGCGTCGGCCAAAGCCGTAAACGATTTCTCAATATTGTCGCGTGAAGTAGCAATGTTCATTCGCATAAAATTAGGACTTTCAGCACCAAACCAACCGCCTGGGGTTAGCCCCATCTTCGCCTGTTCAAACACCACATGTTTTAGCTCTTCTTCCGAAAAGCCTAAGCCTGAGAAATCAAACCACACTTGGTAAGTCCCTTGTGGCTGAAAGACTTTCAACTGAGGAATACGTTGCTCAGCAAATTGAGTGATCCACTTAACCGTGTCTTGCAAATACACCAACATGCCATCTAACCACGCTTCGCCCTTTTCAAAGGCCGCCACGGTTGCAAACGTGCTGAATGCATTCCCGTGATCAAGATACATCGCCGCGACATTGGTTTTGAACGCTTCAAATAGTTCATCATTGTTCGTGTACACATAACCGTTTGAGATGCTGTGCATACCGAAGGTTTTTGCCGGAGAACCAATCAAGGCAATGATCTTGTCGTAGTCAAAACTGGTCAAGCTCGTAAAAGCGTGACCTTCAAAGATAATGTCTGAATGGACTTCATCACTGATGATCAGTACATCGTGGCGCTTGGCGATCTCGACAACCTGTTCGATTTCTTGCTGCGTCCACACTCGGCCTGTTGGGTTGTGTGGATTACAGAAAATCATCGTTTTCACTTTTTGCTCGATGATCTGTTGCTCCATACCTGCGAAATCAATCTGGTAGCCGTTTTCATCATTAATAAGCGGGCTTTTCACCACTTGGCGATCCGCTTTGTTTACCAAATTAGCAAACTGGTGGTAAGCCGGCGTATGGATAAGCACGCCATCGCCTTCATTGGTAAATTGACGCAATAACAACGCGATACCAGACAGCACACCCGGTACCTGCACAAATTTATCAGCAGAAAGAGTCAAACCATGACGTTTTGAATACCATTGAGAAAGCGCTTCAAATACAGCCTGCTCATGAAACTCATAAGAGTACACACCGCGCTCAACCAAACGGTTCAACTCTTTAGTGATAGGTTCTGCTACTTGAAAATCCATATCGGCAACCCAGTATGGGAATACATCTGTGGTGTTATAAATGTTCTGTAGCATTTGCGGTTTGCTTTTGATAAACGCATTTTCACCGTAATTAGATGCACTGTTAAACGCTGTCATGGAGGTTTCCTCAAATAGTGTATTCGGTCTTTTTGCAATCAACTGAATTGCATGAATACCCTTAAGACGACGACAAAATCAAAAAGACGAAGCTTTGCAAAAAATAATGTGCAAAAATTGAAATCAATCTCGCATCTCTACTCTGATCTCAGTCTTGACTGAGTTAGCGATAAAGCAATTGTTGTGTGCTAAGTGATGTAACTTATCAAGCTGCGCACTGCTTGGAACCTTGCTGCCTACAAATTCAATCCTAGGTCTTAGTGTCACTACAGTAACCGATGAGCGGCCTGATTCATCTTCCTCAAGTACACCAACCGCATCATCCACATAAGAGTCGATCACGTACTTCTGCTTAGCCGCAATGCCCAAAAAAGTCAGCATATGACAGCTAGAGAGCGCAGCAATAAAGGCCTCTTCTGGGTCAACATTCGCTTCTACCGAAAACGGGAGTGGCACCACATGAGGAGAAGATGAAGCTGGCACAGTAACTCCGCCATCAAATTCCCACGTATGACCGCGGCTGTATTGATTATCACTAAAGGCTTCATCTTCCGCTTTTTGCCAACGAATGAGCGCACCATATTCAGACATAATTAATTCCTTTTATATTGTGTAACGACTTAGCGGTCAGCAGGATGATTAACACCATCGTTGGTCACCACATCACCAATATCAAAAGGGTTTACCCCTTCCAAACAGCCAATATTAAAGCCATATTCATTCGGGCTAGAACGGCGTTGATGATGGGTATAGATACCGCAGTTCGAGCAGAAGTAATGCTTCGCGGTATTGGTATTAAACTGATAAAGCTTAAGATGCTCAGCACCTTTCAGGATCTTAATCCCATCTAACGCCACAGAGCCAACTATCGCGCCTTTACGACGACAGATAGAACAATCGCAACGACGTGGCTTTTCTATCCCGTTAGGTAGGCTGAGCTCTAATTCCACCGCACCGCAGTGACAGCTTGCCTTGTGAAAAGGTTGGATAATCGTATTGCCGACTACTTTCATTTTTCTCTCCAATCACGTCCTTGTATTCGAACTATTTTAACGAGAACCATTTACGTTGTCCGTAATGAAGCTTTAGATTTAGCACTTTCAGAACAATCAACTGATCGACAAAGTCATCAACAATTCTCCGTATTTCAACGACATCGCCCTACATTAATAATCGTTAATCTAAGCACAATCCGCCCTTAATCCTTGTGCAAGTAAGCTTCCAGTATTAATCGAAATATAGAGAGAATGAACAGTGAATATACTCGGATACTTACAAAAAATAGGTAAAGCACTGATGGTGCCGATCGCGGTGCTACCAGCCGGTGGTTTAATGCTGGGATTAGGTTATGCCATTGACCCAACAGGCTGGGGAGCCAACAGCCCGTTGGCAACCATTTTGGTTTATGGCGGTAAAGGCATCATGGATAACCAAGCGTGGTTATTTGCCGTTGGTGTCGCTTATGGTTTAGCGAAAGATAATAACGGTGCCGCAGCACTCTCCGGCCTATTGGGTCTGTTGATCATTGAGATGATTGTCGGTGATGTGAATGTTATTTCGCAAATTACAGGCGTGCCTGTTGCTGACATGGGTGCACCTGAGCTTATCGCATCGAAAGCAGCTGTCAGTGCGTTTACTGGTATCGTGATGGGTATAGTTGCAGCCTCACTTTATAACCGCTTCCACACCATTAAGCTGCCCGCCGTTCTTGGTTTCTTTGGTGGTAAACGATTCGTTCCGATAGTGACGTCAATCGCCGCTATCGGTATTAGTTTGGTCATGGTTTATGTGTGGCCTGTTGTTTATGGTGCACTTGTTAACTTTGGTATCGCAATTTCTGAAATGGGTGCGGTGGGAGCTGGGCTTTATGGCTTCTTTAACCGACTTCTAATTCCTGTCGGTTTGCACCATGCTTTAAACCAAGTATTCATCTTTGATTTAGTCGGTATTAACGATATTTCGAAGTTCTGGTCAGGTACGGGTGAGCTCGGCGTGACGGGTATCTATCAAGGTGGTTTCTTCCCAGTAATGGGCTATGGATTACCTGCCGCTTGTTTAGCGATGTACCACTGTGCAAAACCAGAAAACAAAAAGAAAGTTGGCGGTATTCTAGGTGCTTCAGCACTAACCGCTATCTTAACGGGCGTAACAGAACCTATTGAGTTCGCCTTCATGTTTGTGGCACCGGTGCTTTACGTTATTCATGCGTTCTTGGCCGCTATCTCACTTTACCTTGCAGCAAGCATGCAGTGGATCGCAGGCTTCACCTTCAGTGGTGGTTTGATTGATTTCGTGTTGTCTTACAACCTACCACTCGCCGTTAAACCATACATGCTTGTACTCCAAGGTTTATGTTTTGCTGCGATTTACTACTCAATTTTCCGATTCGCTATCCTAAAATTCGATTTAAAAACACCAGGCCGCGAAGATGCTGAAATCGCAGAAGTAAACCAAGCGTCATCGAATGAAAAAGCCGCTCAATACTTAAAAGCGCTTGGTGGTCATGCCAACCTAACCAGTATCGATTCATGCATCACACGATTACGCCTAACACTTGAAGACATCAGCCTTGTTGAAGAAGCGACACTGAAAGCGATTGGCGCAATGGGCGTTGTTAAGATTGGTTCAAACAACCTACAGGTGATTATCGGGACAGAAGCAGAAGAAATTGCGCACGCAATGAAGCAGATTCCAGAAAGCCAAGATCTAATATCAGTCCCACTTCCGGGTTAAACCCTGCATCGCTAAAGCACTGCACACGTTATTGTGCACATTAATACACTCAGGCCAAAGCATTCGCTTTGGCCTTTTTTGTAGGCGGTAATGTGTGCTTGCACGGTTGCTCACTTAAAATTTAGGATGATCATACACTATGTGCATAGCATTCAGTTGGTTATAAGCAATAATCTTGATATGTTAGGCGGATAGATTCGTGCTTGCGCGATATTAAAATGTTAAATTACAAGGATGGTTTTGTGGAAATCAAGGAAGTAAATTCGATCTCAGGTCTAGTTGACCAATTATATCTACTGTTAACCGATTGCATTAATAGCGGAGCGTCTGTCGGTTTCTTAACTCCAGTTGATGAAAACGAAGTGAAATCATATTGGTCGTCCGTTGAATCAGATCTTGAGTCGGGTGTGAGAAAGGTGTTTCTTGCGTATGACGGTGAAAGTGTAATTGGTGCTGTTCAACTATCGCTATGTTCAAAGCCTAATGGTTCGCATCGAGGTGAAGTTGAAAAATTAATGGTTCATACGGATGCGCGAGGAAAAGGTATTAGTAAAAAGCTAATGTCACTGATGGAAGATGTAGCAACTGAAATAGGGTTGTCGTTACTTGTACTCGATACACGTTTAGGTGATGTCGCTTCTTCGTTATATCGAACCATTGGCTATACCGAAGCAGGTCAAATTCCTCAGTTTGCACGAAGCTCTACAGGTGAGCTAGAAGGTACAGTTTACTTCTTCAAAACATTGTAATTTAATCGGGTAGCCGAGGGTGTCTAACCCTCAGCCCCCACACCACCCTGCATGCGGCTC
>NZ_OSDX01000097.1:0-13114 GCF_900382755.1 Vibrio sp. Evd11 | reverse complement strand
ACCACAACGGTATGCTAAGAACAAAAATGCCGTTCACTCTTAAGTGAACGGCATTAGCTCTTAATGAGCGGTTTTTTGCTATCTAAAGCTTAATTTTATCTTGTTTATGACTAGAGGTGCGAAAATATCAGTTTTTGAGGAAACGGTTATAAACAAACAGCAACACGAATGCGCCAAGCGTTGCGGTTATAATACTACCGATGTTAATGCCGTCAGCACTACCGAGGCCGATGAAGCTCCCTAAAAAACCACCAACAAAGGCACCAGCAATACCTAGAACCATGGTGGCGATCCATCCACCACCATCGTTGCCCGGCATTAGCCACTTAGCTAGCGCCCCTGCAATCAACCCAAGAATAATCCAAGATATAAACCCCATAACTTCTCCTTACTCATTATTGTGTTAGGTGCATGTCGTCACACATCTTTGGTTACGTTTAAATCATAGACCATGAATCAAAACTCGATTTAACTAACTGATGACCATTGCGATGTAACCCAGAATAAGAACCAATACCGATGTTAAAGCGTAGGGCACAGGATAGCCGATCGCTGGCATGTCACTGTGACTGGCATCTTGTGCGCCTTTCATTGCAGGCGTACTGTTCCTGCCTCCGGCACAAGCGCCAGCTAAAATTGCAGGATTCATTTTGCGGAAATATAAGCCGTACAACCAAGCTAATAAGGGGGGTACTAAAGCAGCTGTCACCCCGAGCAAAGCTATCTTGATGACAACGATGCCTTGAAAAGAGGCCAGTATTTTGGGGCCTACCGTCGCTGCCAATACAGCAACAAACAGGTTTAGGCCGATGTCTTGTAGAAAACTTCTTGCTCCTTCACTCATTGGGCCACCAAAGCTTGGGTTACGAGTACGTAGGAATGAGAAAACGATCCCGGTTAACATACAACCCGCCGATGTCCCTAGGGCGAAAGGGATGCCTGCAACGGTGACACTCAAATGCCCAAAGACATAGCCAATCAATAAAGATACAGCGAGATAGAAGGTTTCTGTGACGGTACTTTCGACGATGGGTACACTGTTCAACTTAGTGGCTGTTTGTTCTACACACCACTGAGAGCCGGCAATTCGAACCACATCACCAACTTCGACCTGGGTTTGTGGTAACAGCGGTTGCTGATGGCCTTGTCTGAAGACTGCTTTAAAGTAAACACCAAAACCGACTTCGGCGTGCAACTGCGCTATCGTTTTCCCTGCATGTTCAGATTTCCCGACGTGAATGTCCGCGACTTCGATATCGACATTTCTTGCACGTGGTTCATCTACCTCATTTCCAATATCGGCTTCCCCTTCGGCTATCAACACGCGGTATTCACCACGAATACCAATAACATCATTGAGAGCTAAGGTTGGGTTTTTCGAGGCGTCAATGATTTCATCACCTCGAACAACTTTTAATACGGCGGCATCGGGGAATTTTTGATACAGCTCTTGTACTGAACGACCGACTAACTCTTGGTGTGTGACCTGATAAGCGCGAACATCAATGGGTAGAATACCAACATCTGAAAACCCAAAGGTACTTGGGAGTTTCTCGTTGTCATCGCCAGTTGAGAACTCTGCTTCTGCTTCTTTGCCTGCTTTGACGGGGTCGATACCAAATAAAGAAGGGAGATACTTGATGAATAAGATAATAAGGACAGTTGAAAGGACATAACTTATCGCGTAGCCCGCGGCAATATTCGCACTGACCTGATCAATACTCATGCCTTCTGGTGGTGTAAATGCACCAGAGCTAATTGCTGACTGCGCTACGCCCATTACTGCCGTCACTGTGTAACTTCCGGAAATGATGCCAGCGGCATAGCCGGGTTCGAGACCCATTAATTTGGCACCAATGACAACAATCGCAAAATTGCTGAACACAACAATTAAACCGATCACGATAAAGTCGATGCCTCCTCTAGCAAGGCCTGAGAAAAACTGCGGTCCCACTTTCATCCCAATTGCGTACATGAACATCATTAAGAAAATGTCGGAGACCAATCCTGGTTCTTCAATTTTTAGTCCATAAACTGAGAAGGACGTTAGTGCGATACCGACGCCAACGATTAGGGTGCCAGCTGTTGTGCCTAAGCTCACACCTTTAAAAGTAAGTCGACCAAGTGGATAACCAATGGCGAGTGATAGAAAGAGAAATACAAACGGATTTTCTGACAAGTAACTAAATAGAAAGGACATAGTGTCACCTGCTAATTTGTTGATATAAGGGCAAGGACCCTTGAAGGTTCCTTGCTTTAAGTGAGATGGGACAATTAGCCGTGATTAAAGTTACTCGACTCGTCAGCGTCGCTACCATTGACGATTGGGTGTTTATCAAAGAAATCAACGCAGTGTTGTAAGTCTGAAATCAAAAGGTCAGCCATATCTCGACTAAAACCATGACGAACCAAAATACGCATGATCACCAGATCCTCACGCTCGGCGGGCATCGCATAAGCGGCAATTTGCCAACCACGAGAGCGGATGCGATCCGAAAGATCGTAGAGGTTAAAGCCTGGGGTTGCGCCATCTTTAATTGACCAACTCAAGGCCGGGATACCACCATGGCCATCGTAGATGATGTGAAATATACCCATCTTTTCGACTTCTTTGGCAAGGTAACGAGCCGTGTCATAACAAGCATCATGGATCTTACGGTAGCCCTCTTTACCAAGACGTAAAAAGTTATAGTATTGCGCAACGATTTGACCCCCAGGGCGGGAGAAATTGAGCGCAAAGGTCGGCATGTTGCCACCGAGGTAGTTGACGTTGAAAATCAAGTCTTCATGCAGAGCATCCGCATCTCGCCAAACAACCCAGCCAACACCAAGTGGAGAAAGACCAAATTTATGCCCAGAAGCATTAATGGATTTGACCCTTGGCAAACGGAAATCCCACACTAAATCTGGGTCGCAGAATGGGGCGAGAAAGGCACCACTTGCACCATCAACGTGAATCGGAATATCTAATCCGGTCTCTTCTTGTAGTTTATCTAACGCTTCGTGTACCGCTTGTACTGGCTCGTATTGGCAAGTAAAGGTCACGCCTAGTGTCGGGACGACGCCAATCGTGTTCTCGTCACAACGTTTGATTACTTCCTCTGGGGTCATGATCAGACGATCACCTTGCATTGGAATTTCGCGAAGTTCAATGTCCCAGTAACGGGCAAATTTGTGCCAACAAACCTGAACCGGACCACAAATAAGGTTAGGGCGGTCAGTTGGCTTGCCTTGCTTCTTCATTTTCTCACGCCAAGCCCATTTAAGCGCCATACCACCAAGCATTGCGGCTTCACTTGAGCCAGTTGTTGAACATCCCATTGGATTTTCAGCATTAGGTGCATGCCAAAGATCGGCGAGCATATGTACACATCGAGATTCGATTTCTGCCGTTTGTGGGTATTCATCTTTATCGATCATGTTTTTGTCGATGCATTCATCCATCAATTTATGGACTTCGTCTTCGACCCATGTTTGACAGAATGTCGCAAGATTCTGACGCGAATTACCATCTAGCATTAGTTCATCATGCACGACTTGGTAAGCGTGATCGGGAGCATGCTCTTGCTCTGGGATTCGATACTTGGGCATAACAACGGAAAGATCCTTGGAAGAATAAACATCATCTAAGAGTGAACCACGGACAGTCGATTTTTTATGAAGAGGCATGATGAATCCTTTATCTTATTGAATTTGTTTTACTTATTGCCATTGATATATCAGTAAATAACAACATTGGCAGCTAAATAAACATAGCAGAATTTTATAAAAATTCAGCTTAAATAAAAGTCTGGTTGCTTATTTCACGTTGTTTTATCTTGTTTTGTGCACGGTAAAACAAATATTTCAAAAGTACACTGTGTGGTGAAAAACGGAGTTGTCATGATGAACTTTATGTGAGTGTTGATGCTTATTTTTTAGTGTTGTAAGTTTTGGATATATAATTTTGGTGGCTGATTATAATTTGGTCATTCTACGATGTTAAATTTTTAATCCTCTTAATTCGCAGGTAGCACCACCGCAGACGCTTCTTCCTCTGAATCTTCTTTGTCTTCGACTTGTTCTGCTACCCAATCAATCGTCTTTGTTAGATAGAGCTTGTTGGTTTCGGTATCACACCAACTCTTTGATAATCCTCTTCGATTAAATTCACTGCCAATTGCAGCCAGTGTTTGGTTACTTGGTCTACCGTAATACAAGGTGTCGCACAGTTGCAGGTTCGACATCGATTGTGGGTATGAATTAACCGATGATGAGTTCATGCTTAGTGCTTTTGATTGATTGTGAGTGCATCCGGTTAGGCTTAACAGAAACAAGGTAGCTAGAGCTATTTTCATGGATCTTAGGTTCACGAACGATGACTGATACATAATTATGAGCATGTACGATAATGCTATTTGTCAGTATTTTGCCAAACGACGGATTAGCGGGATCTTGGTACCAGTTCTTTTTGCATGGCTAACGCTATATGTTATCTCTGATACTCATCTTGTCATGCCGGAGGCGGTGAATTAAAAATGCACCAAATGTTAAAATGCTCTTTAATTTAATTGATGAATGCGCAATTTTGTACAAAAGCTGAAAGAGCCGATAGAGTAGACTGATGAATCGCTCGGTGATTAGCAGGTTTGAGGATGGTTATGGAGAACAAGAAGGGCTCTAAAGAGAAAGCCGATTATAAGGTCACGGAAGAACTCGGTGGTCTTGAGATCCTCAATGCTGAATACGAAAAACAGAATTTCTCACGTCATAGTCACGAAGGTTATACGTTCGGAGTGATAGAGCAGGGTGCTCAGCGTTTTTATCGAACCGGCGGCCATCATATAGCCCCCCAAGATGCCATCATTCTGGTCAATGCAGATGAGGTACACAGCGGACATTCTGCCACTGAAGGTGGTTGGGCATATCGTGCAATGTACCCACTTCCTGAGCAACTCGCCAAGATCACTCAAGAGTTGAACCTGCCTAACTATGGCGCCCCTTATTTCCCAAGAGCCGTTGTTGAAGATCCAGAGCTCGCCAATCAACTGAGGTTGGTTTTCAATACGATTGAAGAATCAGATAATCGCCTGCTCAGAGAAACCTTGATGTATGGGATGTTGGTTAAGTTAATCAGCCGACACGGGAAGTCGAGTCTAACGCCTCAACTGGATAGCAAAGTCCAACGTCAGCTTATACTGATAAAAGAGTTTCTTGATGACTTTCCACAAGCGGATGTGTCACTCGATGAGTTGTCTAAGCTAGCTGCTTTGAGTCCATTTCATTTGGTGCGCTCATTTCAAAAAGAGTTTGGTCTTCCGCCACATGCGTATCAGATCCAGTCTCGATTAAGGTTGGCTCGTACGTTGCTCAAACAGGGGCATTCGATTTCCGATACGGCGCAAGAATGTGGTTTCCACGACCAAAGCCACTTCCATCGTCACTTTAAGAAAGCCAACGGTTATACGCCGGGTCAGTACGTAAAGATGCGTTGAGATTTGTGCTTTATACGTTAGATATAGAGCAAGTTTGTACAATCGAATAAGTTAACCCTCTCTTACATTGAATAGCCAATGCAAAGAGAACTAGGAAAATATGGATAACAACACAATGAATAGACGCACGCAGTTATGGAAAGGTGTTTTAGCTGCGATGCCCTTGAGTATTGCTGTAATACCGTGGGGCATATTAGCTGGCTCGTATGCAATAGATGCTGGTTTGAATCAGCTTCAAGCTCAGGCTATGTCTGCGATTTTGTTTGCGGGTTCAGCGCAATTAGTGGCGGCGGGGATGTTCAAATCGGGCATTGGGTTAGGGACTATGTTGTTAACCACGTTCTTTATTACTTCAAGGCATTTTCTTTATAGCGTGTCGATGCGTGACAAAATTAGTCATCTTCCGGCTCGTTGGCGTTTACTGCTTGGCTTTTGGCTAACGGATGAACTGTTCGCGATTTGCAGTGGCCAATCTCAACAAGAATTTAATCGTTGGTATGCAGCGGGTGTAGGTGGTGGTTTTTATCTGGTTTGGAACATCGCGAGTTTTGTCGGCATTGTCGCAGGAAGTCAGATTCCGTCACTCAATGAAATCGGTCTCGATTTTGCGGTCGCGGCAACCTTTATTGCTTTGGTTTTCCCATTAATCAGAACCTGGCCTGTAGTGGTATGTGTTGTGGTGTCTTTGATCGCCTCAGTTGCCTTGTCAGTCAACAATGTTGAAGGTGGCCTTATGATTGCTGCTATTTCGGGTATGTTAGCCGGCTTTATCAGCGAGTCATTTGTGGAACGTAGAAACGACAATAAGCTCATCAAAGAGGAGGATTCGGCATGATCTGGCTATCGATATTCCTCATGACCGCGATTGTTTTCCTTAGTCGATATTTGTTTCTAGAACCGGCCATCCCGCTTCGATTAAACAGCACTGCGAGACGGTTGTTGCGTTATTCGAGCCCTGCGGTATTAACGGCAATCTGGGGGCCGATTGTGTTCGCACCAGAGCAAGCTTTTTGGCCAAGCCTAGAAAACCCTTATTTGATCGGCGCGGTAGTGACTGGGCTTTTGATTTGGAAAACGGGCAATGTGCTGCTAACGATCGGTGTCAGCATGGCGGTGTTCTTGTTCTATAACCTTGTTGCGGTTGATTTCCTTTTCTCGTGAGCTTCAACTTCAATGTCAACTTAGGCTTTGTGTTTCTCCTATTATTTAAGGGCTGTATAAATATGATTACTTGTTATGTTCGATATGTGATTGATCCTAAAAAGGTAAATGAGTTTGAGGCATACGCAAAAATGTGGATTCCTCTGGTCGCTAAATTCGGAGGTCAACACAATGGTTATTTCTTACCGTCGGAAGGGGCGAACAATATTGCCTTGGCGCTGTTTACCTTTGAAAGTTTGGCTGCCTATGAAGAGTATCGGATTAAATCGTTGAACGATGCTGAGTGTATTAAAGCGTTTGAATTTGCAGACGAAGTTGATTGCATCGTGAGTTATGAACGCAGCTTTTTTAGACCTGTTTTAGAATGATAGACCTTGCAACGTATAGCGTGGTGGCATCTAATGTACTGATTCACTGTTTGTGTGTTTAGGTTTTGGTAAGGAGTTAATTTGGCTAAGAAGTATTATGTGGTCTGGAAAGGTCGTACACCGGGTATTTTTACTACTTGGAATGAGTGTAAGTCGCAAGTTGATGGTTTCGCTGGTGCGAGATATAAATCGTTTCCAACATTAGGCGAAGCAGAGTCCGCTTTCGGTGGTAAAGCATCTTCTGCGTCTAGTGCTGCTTCAACATCTGGATCTTCATCGACCAAGCCTAGTGTTGCGGGTAAGCCTAAGAAAGCGAAAGTCCCACCTCTTTCTGAGCAGCAAATCTCTGAAATGCCTTTCGATATCAAGATATACACAGATGGCGCTTGTGAGCCGAACCCTGGTGAAGCGGGCACAGGCTTAGCGGTCTACCTGAATAACGAATTAACCGAGTTGTGGTATGGCTTGTATCAGCAGGTTGGGACTAATAATACAGCAGAGCTGCACGGTTTGAAGCAAGCGTTTATTCTGGCTAAAGAAAAGCTGAAAGCAGGTTTATCTGTCGCGATTTATTGCGATTCTAAGTACTCGATTGATTGTATTACCAAATGGGCTACAGGTTGGGAGAAAAAGGGTTGGACGAAGTCGGGTGGCGAAATTAAAAACCTCGATATCATTAAGCCTGCGTATGCCCTTTACCAAGAGTTGGCTTCTAAAATCACCATTTACCACGTCAATGGCCACGTCGGTATTGAAGGTAACGAGCTTGCCGACCGAATGTCTATTGTGGCGATTGCTTCTAAAGAGCAAGACTTGAGTCGATATACTGAAACTGACGACCTCACTGAAATCTTAGCTTTGCGAGCGGGCTAGCAAGAGTCAAAAGTTAGAAAGTGAGTTAACCAAAGCGTTACTGTTTATATTAAGGTAACGCTTTGTTGTATGCTCCCGCCTCATTTCACTCGACTTGTTTAGTCGAAGATTAAGCTGGGTTTTCTATCCAGTGAGACAGTTGTTGAGCTTGCTTCAACGAATTAAAATTCTCTTCCACTCTTGTTCTTGCTTTCATCCCCATCTCTGTTTTGTCATTGCAGCTCAACTGCGCAAAACGCTCAATCGCTTCTCTTAATTCCTCAACGTTTTTCTCGCTCACCACAAACCCTGTCTCTGGAGTGACGATCTCCTTACAACCCATGATATTGGTGGTAATCACGGGGGTTCCAACGGCCATCGCTTCTTTAAGTACCAGTGGGCCTGTGTCCACACAACCCGTTGCTGAGAAGCAGAACGGTGCGATCAAGCTATCGTAATTCGTTAGGTTCAGCTTCACCCATTCGTGGGGCTTGGCTCCTAGAAAATTGACGTGTCGAGTTAAACCTTGTTGCTCAACTTGTGTTTTTAATTGTTGTTCTAAATCGCCAGTGCCGACGATATCAAGATGAATGTCGAGAGGTTGGGCAATCGGTGCCAACGCATCTATAAGATGGTGAATACCTTTTTGTTCAACTAATCGGCCAAGAAAAACGAGTCGAAGTTGCTTGGCGTCGGTTTTTGGGTGTAGTTGGAATTGTTTAGTATTTACACCACTGTGAAGGAGCTTGATATTCCCTTTTGCCATGTTGTTGAAATCGGTGAGCATGTCTTTGCAGACCGCAATCACAAAGTCACTCGATGAGATTTTGTATTCAATATCGTAAGCAAATTCGTAGACATCGTGACCATGGGCAACAAACGAACAGGTAATATTGAGAAGCTTAGCGGCGACAATCGCATGTGCGGTGGTGTGTTGGCAAAAATGCGCATGAACATGGTTAACGTCTTTTTCTGCGAGTTGTAACGCCAGCTTAAATCCATAAGCGAAAAGTGAATTTTTAGGCATGCTATTTTGCTTTGAAACAAACGAAAGCGCTTTAACAAAGCCGATCCAGTTGATGTTGGTTATCTTGCCCGCCCGAACATCCTTGCCAATTTTTATGATGTCATAGTCGAATGACTTTTCGCTGTCCTCAATCTTGAACGTCATCACACAGACGTCGTGCCCACACGCTTTAACGGAGTCGACTTCGGTTTGAATGAAGGTCTCACTGAGGACAGGATAAGTAGGCGCTATAAATGCTACTTTTTTCATTTTTTGCTCCCTTGATGAAGGCCACTATAGTTAACTAAGCAAAATACGAACCAAGATTGAATGGGATTTCAGGGGGGATTTTAGAGGAAAGGGGTTACTTTCTTATGGTTATCGTGAAGGTGGGGCTGATTTTCTCAAAATGGTAATCAAATTAGAATTTTGAGTTTCTCCGCTGTACGCACCTTGTCGTCATTTTGCGAATTAGTTCGTAAGGCATTGATATAAAAGTAAATAAACAGGCCTAAGCTCTCGGCACAGAACGTGCACTATTAGCTGTATAACGTATAAATGTGAGAGCGTCATTATGGCTAAAGTAAGTATTATTATTCCTACCTACAACTGTTTAGATTACCTGCCGAAAGCAATCGGCAGCGTGTCAAAACAGACTCATCAAGACGTTGAGCTAATCATTATTGACGATAACAGTAATGATGGAACGTCCACTTACCTCGCATCGATTGATGATGAACGTATTATTACGCTATCAACTTTAGGTGTTGGTGCCCCTCAAGCGAGGAACTTAGGCATTGAGAAAGCGACGGGCGAATACATTGCTTTTTTAGACGCTGACGACTTTTGGTTTCCAGAAAAAATCGAACGACAACTTGAGTTTCATCAGTGCTACCCAGACCTTGCAATGAGCTTCACTAACTACGAGCACCTCACTGAAGACTACCAAGTGATTATTGACTGTTTTAGTTACTGGTCGCAGTTTCAAGACCAAGACGAATTATTCATTAGTATTGAGAGCCCGCTAGAATTCATTATCGAAAATAACGTTATTGGTACCTCAACCGTCATGGTGAAAGCTGATGTGTTGGCTCAAACCAACAGCTTTGATGCAGATATTAAGTATGGGGAAGACTGGGAGTTATGGCTTCGAATGAGTGAGAACCACCAGATCGGGGTGTTGAATTCGGTGCAGGTTGGTTACCTAATGAGAGCGAGTTCCGTTACTCAAACGGAAAGCCTTAAGCTGAGAAACCTGCAGTCAATAGAATCCATTCTTCAGCGTTACCAAAATAATAGTGAACATTGGAATTTAAGGTCATCTAGTTTCAAGGTTGCTAAGGCGAGAATACTAGAGGGCTACGCTGACTATTACCGAGGTTTACAACAAAACCGACAGGCGGTTGTCTACAGTTTTCGCTCTCTGGTGATGGCTCCACAGAAGAGAACCTTGCGACACCTGCTCGGAGATTGTAAAAGTTTCCTAACGCCAGCTTGGTAAAGGATAGGTGACGCTATGGGTTCGTTAAAACAGTCTGCCTATTACGCCATTGGTATCGTGATGATGAAGGGGATCTCATTGGTGATGATCCCGTACATTACCCACAAAATGACGTTAGCAGAATATGGCTCTTTAGAAGCGATCGTATTGTTGGCCGATATCGGGACGATATTATTTAGCTTCGGTATCGTAGACGCCATGTATCGCTACGTTGGTGTCGTCGAGGGTGATGAAAAGCGAAAGCTGGTCTCGAACTGTTTCACGTTAAGTGTTTTGGTGTGTGTGCTAGGGGGCGCTTTAATTGCTCTTAGTATGCCGCTATTAATATTTATGCTGCCCGTAGAGTTTCAGCCGTACCAAATTCTCCTTCTCCTTATCCCTGTCATGCTCGACGGGGCAATCTCTATTCCGCTTACCTTAATGCGAATGAATGCGATGGCGAAACGTTTTTGCTTGCTCAATGTCTTCAAAGCAGGTGTTCAAGCCTCGATGACTTTTGCGCTGCTTGAGGCTGGATATGGGATTGATGGCGTGTTGATCTCAGCGGCGGTATCTAGCGTGTTGCTCATGGTTTGTTTAGTGCGTTATCAGTGGCAAGAGATGGGAGCCTTTGGCTGCTTCAAATACTCAGCCAAGATCTTAAAATTTGGACTGCCTGCTTTGATGGGTGGGGCGTCAATGTACATGATCACAGGGTTAGACCGTTGGGTGATGGCGAGCTTTGTTGGGGTGGAAGAACTGGCGATTTATGCGGTCAGCGGCAAGTTTGCATTGCTGCTTGGCTTGTTGCTACAGCCTTACGCGCTTTGGTGGTTCCCAAACCGTGTCGCTATGCTTCAACAACCGGGAGGTAGCAAAAAGTGTGCTGATAGTGCATTAGTCGGGGTGAATTTCGCGACTGTTTTGTGCTCTTTGATGATTCTAACGGTGCCCGGTTTTATCTCTTTAATTTTGCCAAGCAGTTATCACTATGCAGGGACTCTCGTTGTCGCTTTGCTTGCCATTAGCGTTATCAAAAACGCAGGTGATTACCTTAACCTTGGTTGTTTCAGTGGCGATTCGAGTCAATCGCAAATGTGGGTTCAAGGTGGGTGCGCGATATTGGCTGCCATTGGCTATTTTACGGTGACACCGATATTTGGCGTGGGGGGCGTTATCTTCGTTCTTTGCGGCACGTATACCTTAAGGTTGTTGCTCCTATATTTTGTCAGTCAATCGATGGAATATTTACCGTATCAACACAGTAAGTGGGTAACCGCAGTCAGCATCGCTGTCGTAGCGATCGTCTGTGACCGACTTCTTGGCTTGGTATTCGCTAATGTTCATGACTTTGTTTTAGGTATCTGTGTTGCTCTAATCACGCTGGTGGCCTTTATTAAATACTCGGTCATCGTTATTCCTCAAACTCTGCTTGATAAATTGACACTCGGCAAGCATTCACATGTTGGCTAAACCACGTCATTCATGCCATGAAGAGCTTTATTAAGCGAATCAGAATTCAAATAGTTATAATAAAACACTGTTCATAATATTTTGGATTAGATAGTATTTATAAATTCAATGAATGCTAACTATGGAAAGATACATGAATAAGTGGATGTTGCTCTTCTCTTTGTTTTCAGTAGCCTCATACAGCTCCTCTAATTTTTCAACGTTGGATACTTCGGCTCCTGACTTAAATTCACAAGAGGAAAATGCGCTAGGTTATAAGTCGCCCGATTTCAATCCTCCTGAAGTTTCTTTGCAAGAGCAGCAAAATATCGTGTGTGCTAGCGTTGTCTGTAACTCCACATTCAATCCAGAGGCTGTTCCTGTGGTTGGTGAAGTGCCAAAGCGCGAACCTAATCCAACTTTAGATACCATTGCCAGTGCCATTTATATCGTTGGTGAGATAGGTGTTGCAGAAAACCTCTCTACGCCAGAATACGAGAAGTTTTTTGAGAACTAACTAAAAGGATGCGGCAGATCTTTTAAATGCTGTTATAAAAGATAAGATATTGTTCAATGATTTTATAACCGCAGGATATTGCGACTAGGAAGCCTCAATGGAAATATGGAAGTTACTGCTGTTTATCCCAGCCTGTTTTGCTTTAAATTTAACGCCCGGACCCAATAACCTATTGGCGATGAACAACGCCCGCTGTTATGGCTTCCAAGCGGCTTTCGTCGCAGGGTTGGGAAGAATCTGCGCCTTTTCTGGCATGATCGCTCTGGCTGCTTCTGGACTCGCTGTTGTCCTCTATACTTCCGAAACTCTGTTTTTTATGATCAAGCTGTTTGGCGCAATGTACCTGCTTTGGATTGCGTTTAATTTGTGGCGTTCAAAAGCCAGCCCTATTGTTGGTATTGATCACAACAAGAATTGGTTTGGTTTAGTTAAACAAGAATTTGCTCTCGCCGCTGGCAACCCGAAAGCGATACTTATCTTCACCGCATTCCTTCCTCAATTTGTCGATGTTTCTTCTAACGTTCATACCCAATTCTTTATTTTAGGAAGTACTTTTCTGGTATTGGAGATGGTCGCTATCTCTATCTATGCAGCCTTCGGTTTATACCTTAGACATTGGTTCTCTAAACCTGAAATGGCGCAGCGTTTCAATAAAGCCTGCTCGGTGTTTTTAGCATTTTCTGGTGCGAATTTGTTGGTCAGTCGTCAGTAAAACATAAGTAACCTAATCTACCCCTTAGGCATCACTCATAGACAGGATCTTAAGGGCTAAGCGGTTTATTTAGATAGAAAAAAGGCTTCATT